>JAFGQW010000007.1 GCA_016935485.1 Planctomycetota bacterium
CCAGCGGCACGGCGGCGCAAGCTGACCGCTGACGTCTGATCGCTGTTGGCGGCGGGGGGAAAGACCGCGCTACGGTTGCACGGTGAAGCCCAGCGGTTCCGAAGCCCTCAGCGGCGTGGGTCCGTGGAAGGCGACGGCCCCGGCGAACAAGCGCAGCCCCGCCAGCAGCGGCACGTTCGGAATGTTCAGGGTCGGTCCGGCGGCCCCCTGAGCGCTGAGCGTGCCCTGGAAGCCGTTGAAGAGCGGGGGCATGTTGGTGAGCGACAGGGAGAAGAGCGTATCCGGCGCGAGCCATACCTTGAGGCCGCCCGGCAGCGTCAGCCCCGGCGTGCAGCCGAAGCTCAGGGCGGTGACGTAGAAGGCTCCCGGGTAAGTGGGCATCGACACCTTCATCGCGAAGGGCTGGCCCACCTTCGCCGGCCCCACGGCGCTCAGGTGCCGGCCGCCGACCACCGCGATCTGCGTGGGACGCACCCCGCTCAGGTTGACCAGCGTGGTCACGGCGGCGGCGTGCGGGTCGAACCTGTAGATGGCCCCCTGGGTGTTCTTGAGGTCGGCGATCAGGTAGAGGCCGGTGGCCGGTTCGTACTCCACGTCGGCCAGCCACGTGAACGGCGAGCCGTTGAAGATCGTCGTGAGCGGATTGGGCGCGTTGAGCGTGATCCGGTAGACGGTGGTGTTGTTCCAGACCCCGATCAGCTGGCCGTGGGCGCCGTGGAGCGGATGCAGGCCGCCGCTTCCGCCGGTGGTGAGCGAGCTGATCAGCGTGGTCACCACCGGCGGCGTGGTCCGCGTGATGCGCAGGAGGTAGCCGGCGCCGTCGAACACCACCACGTCGCCGCTGGCCATGTCCAGACCCATGGCGTAGATCTTGCCGAAGGGAGCGCCGCCCTGGATCAGGGTGGTGATGGTGCCGGTGGGGGAGATGGTGAAGACGGCGTTTTGCTGCTTGCCGCCGGTGCCGAAGCCCGCGCCCATCCAGTTGCCGTCGCCGTCCACGTCGAGGTCGACCACGTAAGGTCCCCCGACGACGAGCGTGTGGGCCACGCCGGTCATGGACACGCGGATCAGGTCGCCGGGTGACGCGCTGGTCCCGAACAACACGCCGTCGTTGTACAGGTCCTCGGTGATGCACTGGGCCCGCAAGCCGGTGTTGCAGAACGTCTTCACCATGCCGTTCGGTTCCACCGCGAGCAGGTAGGTCGCGCTGTTCAGGGTCACGATGACTTCGTCGGGATTGGCCTGCCCCGGGGCGGCGGTCACCAGCGCGGCCAGCGCCGCCAGCCCGAGCAGCATCATGCACGAGAATCTCATGGGCTCCATGTCCTTCCGGTCTGCAGGGTGGAATGGACCCGGCGGCGTCGTATCCACACCCGACTTCCTTCTCGCCGGTCCCGGGAACTGCGCCCCAGTGTAGCAGGTTCCGCGCAAGGTCGGAACAGACAAGCCGCCGCTGGCGGCCGCTTCTTCCTTTGCGCAGCGGGAGAGGTCGTGTACGATGGCGCCGTCGGTCCGCTTCAGGTCCTTTCTTGTCGCGACGCTGGATGGAGGAGGTGCCCGCCGTGCGAAATGGCCTCGCCACGCGGGTGCTTGCGATCGTAGTGGCCTGCGCGGCCGCGGCGGCGCAGGATCCTGCCCCCGCGGCCCCCGGAAACCTCGCTCTCGAGCTCCGCGTGGTCGAGCGAAGCGGGGTGGCCCGGGCCGGTGCGGTGGTCACCTCGGGCGTGCCTTTCCCGCCCGGCTTTCTTGCCGACCCTGCGTGCCTGGCGGTGCTCGACGGCGCCGGGCGGCCCGTACTCGCGCAGGCCTCGGTGCTCAGCCGCTGGTGGGCGCCGGCGCACGACGACTCGGTCCGGTGGGTTGCCGTGAGCTTTCCGGCGGACGTTCGCGCGAACGGCCATGCGCGATACACGCTCGTGGACCGCCCGCTCACCGAGGCGGAGGCGGCGCGGCTGCCGCGGCTTCGCGCCGGGGTGACGGAGAGCGACGACGACTGGGTCGTGAGCACCGGCGTGGCTCGCTTCTTCGTGCCGAAGAAGGGCGCGATGCTCGTCCGCCGCGCCGAGGTGGGTGGAGTCGACCTGCTCGGCGCCGACGGGATCCGCGTGCTCGCCACGGGGGGCGACTGGCCCGAGGAAGGCATGCGAACGGGAGGCCTCCATTTCGGGCTGCACGCGCGCGTCGACGTCGAGGAACAGGGCCCGGTGCGGGTGGTGCTCGCCGTCCACGGAGCGTTCCGGGGCCAGGGACCGGGGACGTTTGGCGGCGGGGACCTGTACGACTTCACGGCGCGGCTTTCCTTCGACGTGGGATCGGCCGGGCTGCGCGTGGTGCACACGATGCGCAACGGCCGGCTCGGGGCCGAGCTTCGCGTCTGGCCCGTGGAGGATCTCTCGCTGCTCGTGCACTTCCAGCCGGGCGACCATCCGGGCGCGCTGCTGCTCGGACAGAACGACGCCGTGCCCGTGGACCTGGCCCAGGCCCAGGTTGCCTCGCTGTATCAGGACTCCTCCGGCGGTCCGGAGTGGAAGGAGCTCACCAGCCGCAGGAACTACGCGGCTTGGCTCGCCGCGTACACGAAGACTCCGAAGGAGGGGGGCGGTCCCGGCGATGCCCGCTACTTCGTCCGGGGGGCGAGCTTTCCCGGCTACGAGCTCAGGAGCGACGAGACCGTGCTCGAGCGGGGCGCAGTGGCGCGCGGCGCCATCTTCGCGTCCGGTGCGCGCGGCGGTGTGCTCGTCGCGATGCGTCACTTCCGCGTGCGCTGTCCGTCGGCGCTGACCGTGACGCGCGGCGCCGTCCGGGCGGGTCTCTGGCCGGGCGAGTACGCCGAGCCGCTGTTCCTCGAGCCCGGGCAGCGCTTCACGCGCGAGCTCGCGCTCGACTTCCGCCTCGGCGCGGCCGGCAGCGCCGACCTCCGCCAGGCGCACGCCGTGCTGGACCGCCGGCTGCTGTTCCGCGCGCCGCCCGAGTGGTACGTGGCGAGCGGCGCGTGGGACGCCGGCCTGGGCGAGTCCGCGAGCCCTGGCGTGCAGGGCGGGCCAGGCATCGCCGCTCGCGGTGGGCTCGACAAGGACCGGCTCGACGGTATCGATGTCGGCTGGGACTGGTTCGGCTGGATCACCGGCTGGAATGCGGGCGGCGCGCACTGGAACCAGTCGAGCTGCTTTTCGGGCTGGGTGTTGCGGGAGGACGCGCTCGAGTTCGACACGGCCGAGGCGCGGACGCTCTGGGCGAGCGACGTTACCCCGCTTCACTTTGACCGCTGCGATCTCGCCCGCTACTGGATGGTGCTGCGCGGCTGGCGGTGGGCGGACTGCGGCATCGCCGTCAAGGTCTTCCCGGAGCGCGCTGCCGGGTACGACTGGAAGGGCCGCGCCGTCTGGGGCAACCCCGACGACGGCCACATGGGCATGTTCATGTGGTTGGAATACTACCACCTGACCGCGGATCGCCGCGTGCTCGAGTCGTGCCTGGCGCTGGGCGAGCGGGCGCGCGCCTACATGTGGAGCCACAACCACGACGACGTGCGGACGGGCGGCGCCGGCGGTTCGTCCGTCCCGTGGTGCCGGCGCCGCGACCCCGACGATCCCACGTTCCGGCTGCACAACCGCTACACCGGCTGGCCGCTTTACAACCTGGCGCTCTACTACCAGCTGACCGGCGATGCCCAGGTGGCGGCCGAGGCGGCCAACATCGCGGCCGGGCTGCGCAATACCGCGCGCTGGGCGCCGCAGGGGTTTCTCACGACCAACGTGGTCGACGCCGGGAACAAGGGCGGCACGTACGCTAACCAGCTCGCGACCGGGGATCCGCCCGCCGACTGCGCCAGCCAGTGCTACGCGCATTTCCAGGTCGGGGTGTGCGCCACCGCGCTCGTGCAGTATTACCGGGAGACGAAGGACGAGGACGCACTCGACGTGCTGATCGGCATCGCCGACTTCTACACGCACCACGCGCTGGTGCGGGATGCGGGCGGGCGCGCCCACGGCTGGTCGTACGTGTTCGGCGACTACTGGGGACCGTACCGGCGCGAGGACTTCCTCGAGCCCTGGCGGCCCAACTGGGCGGCCCAGAATTTCCGGGTGGTGCAGCCGCTGGGCTGGATTCAGATGCTGACCGGTCGTGCGGATTACCGCGACCTGTTGCGGACGGCGCTGGCCGGTGTGCGCCAGACCGACCGGCGCCTGCTCGCCGCGCACCAGGCGCTGGCTGCGCCGGCGCGCGACGAGACGCCTCCGGCGGCGGTCGCGGACCTCGCGGCGGAGCCGCTCGGCGGCGGGCAGGTGCGGCTCACGTGGAGCGCTCCGGGCGACAACGGGACCGAGGGGCGGGCGGCGCGCTACCAGGTGAAGAAATCCTCGAGCCCGATCGTCGAGCGGATCGCGGGCTGGCCCGATCGGACGCCGCCGTTGCCGCGGACCGCAGCGGAGTGGGAGGCGAGGGCGGGCGGCTTCCACGCCGGCCAGCGCGCCTTCTGGGCGGCCGAGAACGTCGCCGGAGAGCCGCGGCCCGGGGCAGCCGGCACGCGCGAGACCTTCGAGGTCGGCGGGCTCCGGCCGGGCGTGTGGCACTTCGCGCTCAAGACCTGGGACGACGGTCCGAACATGAGCGCGCTTTCCAACGTCGTGCGGGTGGAGGTCCGTTGACCGCCGCCGCGTCGCGTGATTTCCGGCACGCCGTCCGCTGGTCGGCGGGTGCCGACGTATAATCGGTGTCGTTGCGGCCGTGGCGGCCGCCGACGGCCCCAGAGTCCACCGGGAACCTGAACCATGCCCGACCCAGCTGATCGGCCCGAGAATCCGGAGTATCCAGAGTATCCGGAACTGGACGCGCTCTTCCCCGAGGACGAGGGCTTCGCCGCGGCGCGGCCTGCGCCTCCCGAGGAAACCCCGCCGGAGCGCCCGACGGCCGCCGTGGCTGCGGAGCAACGGCCCGCCGAGCCCGACTCGGCCGGCGGTCTGCCGCCGCCTTGCCGCTTCGCAGCGGGCCGCTGGCTCGCGATCGCGGTGCTGGTGATCCTGGCGGCGGGCACGGCGCTGCGGATGCGCGACTTCTTCCAGCCGTGGAAGAACACCGATCCCTCGCTCGTGCTGAAGGGATTCGGCGGCGCGCTCTACGGCACGATGGCGCGCAATCACGTGCGCTACGGCTACCGGAACACCCGGCTTGCGATGGTCAACTGCGGGGGCGAGCGCGAGGTGGGCGAGCTCGCGAACCATCGCTACCTGAACCACCCGCCCCTCTTTGCCGTGCTCCTGTCGCTCGCCTTCCATGCGTTTGGCGTCCACGAGTGGAGCGCCCGGCTGGTGCCGCTGGTCTTCTCGGCGCTGAGCCTGCTGATGCTCTTCGTGGTCGTGCGGCTGGTGGCCGGGGTTGTCCCCGCCCTGCTCGCGATGCTGCTGATGGCCGCGCTGCCGATGGCGGCGTACTACGGCGCCTTCGTCGAGGTGCAGAGCTTCCAGGTGATGTTCCTGTCGCTCGCGCTCTTCTACTTCTACTGGAAGTGGCACCTCGGCCGGCGGGCGGTCTTCCTCGTCGCGATGTTCGCGCTGTTCTTCCTCGGCGCGGGCTTCGACTGGCCGATCTACCTTCTCGCCGCGGGCCTGTTCCTCCACCACGTGCTCGCGCCCGGCCCGCGGGGGCGGAGCAAGGCGATCCTCGTGTTCCTGCCGCTCGGGGTCGTCGTCGCCTTCGGCGCCACGCTCGTGTACGTCACCAAGCTGTCCGGAACGCAGAACCTCGGTGCGCTGCTGAATGCGCTCGCCGTGGAGACGACCGGCGGGCAGTCGCTCGACGCACTGTTCGGCGAGGGGCGCTGGCTCGAGTGGCCGCGGCGTCTCCGGGGCTACTTCGCCACGATGTACACGTGGCCGGTTCTGATTCTCGCGGCGGTGTGGATCCTGCGGGCCGCGGTGGCCGGAGTCTTCCGGCGGGCGCCGGTGGCCAGCGGGCTGGTCTTTGCGTACCTGTGCATGGGCGGCGGCTACGTCCTGCTGTTCCCGTACGGAAGCTCGATTCACGAGTACTGGTCGATGTACCTGATCCCCGTGTTCTGCGTGGCCGCCGCGTGCCTTCTCTGCGAGGCGTCGCGCTGGACGGTTGGGGTGGGGGCGGCGGTGCTCGCGGCGTACCTCGGCGTGCACGCGTGGAACCGGTTCGAGCCGCCGATTCCCTACGAGAGCTCCTACTACGTGCAGGCGGGCCGGGCGCTCCAGGACCGGACCGACCCGACCGATACCGTGGCGGTGCTGGCCATCGGCA
>JAFGQW010000070.1 GCA_016935485.1 Planctomycetota bacterium
GAGTTCGACTGGTGCTGCGTGAACACCGTGCGCACGCTGCGGGAGCTCGGCTACGCGACGTTGATGCTCAACTGCAACCCGGAGACGGTCAGCACCGACTACGACGAGTGCGACCGGCTCTACTTCGACGAGATCACCTACGAGACGGTCCGCGAGATCACCGAGCGCGAGATGGCCCACGGGGTGATCGTGTCGGTGGGCGGGCAGACGCCGAACAACCTCGCCGCCCGGCTGGACGGTGCGGGGCTGAGGATCCTGGGGACCGCCGCGGCGAACATCGACCGCGCGGAGGACCGGCACAAGTTCTCGGCGCTGTGCGACCGGCTCGGCATCGACCAGCCGGCGTGGACCGAGGTCACGAGCATCGAGGCGGCCGAGGCCTTCGCAGACCGGGTGGGCTATCCGGTGCTGGTGCGGCCCTCCTACGTGCTGTCGGGCGCGGCGATGGCGGTAGCCGAGAACGCCCAAAGCCTGCACCGCGTGCTTAGGCGCGCGGCCGGCGTCTCCCCCGAGCACCCCACCGTGCTCACGAAGTTCATCACCGGCGCCAAGGAGATCGAGGTCGACGCGGTGGCCGACGACGGCGAGCTCGTCGTCTACGCCATCGCCGAGCACGTCGAAAACGCCGGCGTCCACTCCGGCGACGCCACGCTGGTGCTGCCGCCGCAGCGAACCTACCTCGAGACCACGCGGCGGGCCCGCCGCATCGCCGTGAAGCTCGCCCGGGAGCTCCACATCAACGGACCCTTCAATATCCAGTTCATGGCCCGCGACAACCACGTGATGGTGATCGAGCTCAATCTCCGCGCCTCCCGCTCCTTTCCGTTCGCCTCCAAGGTCTTCAAGGTGAACTTCATCGATCTGGCGACGCGCGTGATCATGAACCGCCCGATCCACAAGGTCGACCACTCCGTCTTCGAGCTCGACTACGTGGGGGTCAAGGCGCCGCAGTTCTCGTTCACCCGGCTCGAGGGCGCCGACCCCATCCTCGGCGTCGAGATGTCCAGCACCGGGGAGGTCGGTTGCCTCGGCGAGGACTTCGACGACGCGTTCTTGAAAGCGCTGCTGTCCGTCGGCTTCCGGCTGCCGATCCGGCGCGTGCTGCTCAGCACGGGGCCGCTGGAGTACAAGGCCGCCTTCCTCGAGAGCACGCGCCAGCTCGGCCGCGCCGGCGTGGAGTTCTTCGGCACGCGCGGCACGGCCGCGTTCATGGCGGAGGCCGGCGTCTCGGTCACCCCGGTCTACTGGCCGCTCGAGGGCCAGTCGCCCAACGCGGTGGAGCTGCTCCGCGAGCGCGCGGTGGACCTCGTCGTGAACATCCCGAAGGACGCGAGCGAGGAGGAGCTCCAAAACGACTACATGATCCGGCGGGCCGCCGTGGACCACGGCATCCCGCTGATCACCAACCTCCAGCTCGCCCAGCGGCTGGCGCGCGCGCTCGCCCACAAGACGCTGGAGTCGCTCGAGGTGCGCAGCTGGCGGGACTACTGAGGGGTCGACCGCAGCGACCCGGTGTGCAGCGCAAAGGGGACGATGCGGCGAGCATGCCCCGCGCGCCGGTTGCGCCGGAGCGGCTCCGTCCGGCCCCGAGCGGCACGCGTGGCCATCCCGGCGCGCGTGCCGGCTGGCGCGAGCCGCCCCGCTCGATCCGCTGCGGGCCGCGCAGGTGCGCTCCGACCGGCGCCCCGCGCGGATCCTCCTTGCCCGGCTTGCGCCCCGCACGCGGCGCCGCCACGGGGCGATCCGTGCGGTCACCGGCCGCCCGGTTGACCCGAGCCCGCCGCTCTGTATACTCTCCGGACTCGACCGGAACTGGGCTGGAATCGACAACTCGCCGGCACCGGAGCCGCCGCCGGGGGCCGGCTTGCGAGGAGGACTGCGCATGGCCGACCATCACGCTCCAGCGAAGCGGAGCAAGCTCCTGCCCGAGAACGCCTACCGGAAGCTCAGACCGGGCGAGGAGTACCACCCGATCGCGGGGCCCGCCGACCCGCGGGCCGAGGTGACCCCCTGGTCGGTCACGATGGGCCTCCTCATGGTGATCGTCTTCTCGGCCGCCTGCGTCTACATCGCGCTGCGGGCCGGCAACGGCATCGAGGCCTCGATCCCGATCGCGATCCTGGCGATCTTCTTCGGGAAACTCCGGTCCATCAAGAGCACGATCCTCGAGAACGTCATCGTGCAGTCGATCGGCCAGGCCGCGGGTGTCGTCGCGGCCGGCGCCGCCTTCCTCGTGCCGGCGCTCTACATCAACCGGCTCGAGCCCGCCTGGTGGCACACGTTTCTCGCCTGCTTCATCGGCGGCTCGCTCGGCGTGGTGCTGATCATCCCGCTCCGCAAGTACTTCGTGAAGGACCTCCACGGCGATCTGCCGTTCCCCGAAGCGACCGCCGTGAACGAGATCCTGTGTTCGGGCGAGTCCGCCGGCCCGACGGCCGGCAAGGTGCTGATCGTCGCGTTCCTGCTCGGCGGCTGCTACGACTTCGTGGCCGAGGGCATGCACCTCTGGAACCCGGAGATCGTCTCCGGCGAGCTGCTGCAGTCGTTCGGACTGGGCGGTGTGGCCACGGGCATGGGCGGACTGCGCTTCGAGCTCGTGCTGTCGGCCATCGCCGCGCTCTTCGGGCTGGGCTACATCATCGGGCTCAAGTACGCCTCCATCATCGCCGCCGGTTCGGTGCTCGCGTACCTGGTGATGGTGCCGCTCATCTACTTCTTCGGCCGGAACATGCCCGAGCTCGCTTACGCCGGCAAGACCTACGCCATCGCCGACATGAGCGCCGGCGCGATCTTCGCCAACTTCGTCAAGCCGATCGGCATCGGCGCGATCGCCGTCTCGGGGCTCGTGGGCATCATCCGCATGGGCAAGATCGTGCTCGGCTCGATCTCGCTCGGGTTCAAGGGGCTCGCCGGCACGCACACCGCCGCGCAGGAGCCGCGCACGCAGCTCGACATGAACCCGCGGAGCGTGCTGCTCATCCAGTTCGCGATGGCGGCGCTCTTCGCGGTGCTCTTCTTCGTGGTCGCCAAGACCACCAAGGACTCGGCCACGCAGGTCGCCTACACGATGGGCGACAGCGTGATGTACGCCGTGGTCGGCGCGGTGGTCGGCTACGCGCTGTCGTTCCTCTTCACGCCGGTCGCCGCGCAGGCGATCGCCATCGTGGGCGTGAACCCGGTCTCGGGCATGACGCTGATCACGGTCGTGCTCACGATCCTGGTGCTCGTCGCCTTCGGGCTCAGCGGAGACGGCGGCATGTTCGTCGCGCTCGTGGTCGGCACCGCCGTGTGCACCGCGCTCTCGACCTCCGGGGCGCTCATCTCCGATTTCAAGATCGGCTACTGGATCGGCGCGACCCCGCGCCAGCAGCAGCGCTGGAAGTTCCTCGGGGTGGCGCTCGCGGCGCTCGTGGTGGCGTTCGTCATCCCGCTGATGGACTCGAGCTACCACTTCCTGGTCGAGGACAGGGCCACCGGCGAGCTGATCTCCAACACGAAGCAGCTGCCGGCGCCGCAGGCGAACATGATCGCCGCGGTGAGCAAGGGCCTGCTCTCCGATCCGAACAACCAGCCCTGGCTCCTCTACGGACTGGGCGGGCTCGTGGCGATCCTCCTCTTCATGGGGAGCGTGCCGATGCTCGCGTTCGCGCTCGGGATGTACCTCCCCATCGCCATCAACCTCGCGGTGCTGCTCGGAGCGTTCACGGCCTGGATCGTGGCGAAGACCGGCGGCAGCGAGCGGGTGCGCCGAGCGCGCGCCGAGCAGGGCACGCTGATCGCCTCGGGCATGATGGCCGGCGCCGCCCTCTTCGGGATCCTGGTCGCGGTGCTGCGGCTACCCGACACGGGCGCGCTCATCCGCCACATCAGCGTCGGCGTCAACTACCGCCTCGCCGAGGGCCGACTGGAGGAGGTCAGCCAGAGCGGCTACTACCAGCACTACGGCATGCTCATCTCGTTCCTGGCGATCCTCGGGCTGGCGTTCACGTGCTTCCTGCTCGCCCGCTGGGGCGCGAAGGGCACGATCGCCGAGGAGGATGCGACGGGCGGCAGCGAGCCGGCCGGCGGTCCGCCGAAGTAGCTCCGAACGCTCCGGCACGGGTTCCGCGGCGAGAACGCCGCGGAACCCGCTCGCTGCCCGCCGAGAGCACCCGGTCGCCGCCACGGCGGCGGGCACATTTTTCCAGTTCTCCATCTACTCCCGTAAGCATCTTCCGAACATAGGCTTACAGGCGCCCTTCCCGGAGGCTGGAACATGCGACACGCCCTCTTGATCGCGGTCTTGGCCGCCGTGCTGGGGCTCGGCACGACCCCGCTGGCCGCCCAGGCCTTTCCCGGCGGCTATCTCGCGGTGGGCGAGAACGGCTACTTCTACCGGGTCGATCCCAATCTGACGGTGGCCTCGCTGCGCATCGACGCGGGCGGTCTGTCCGGTCTGGTGATCGACCTCGACAACCGCACGGCGCTGGTGGGCGTCCCGGGCACCGGCAGCGTGCTCCGCGTGGATCCCGACCGCCTCGCGATCGTGGGCACGCTCGCCACCGGGCTCGGCCAGCCCGCCGGCATGGCCATGGATCCCAACGGCCGGCTGCTGGTGGCTGACACCCAGGGCGGGCGGCTCTTCAAGGTCAGTCCCGACGGGGGCGTGAGCACCATCCTGATCGCACCGTCGCTGCTGCGCTCTCCCCGCGGCGGCCTGCTGGCGAGCGTGTTCTCGACCGACCTGGTCCTTCAGGACACGGACCCCGCGCACGGCGCCCCGCTGCTCCGGATGCGCCGCGACGGCACCCACGTCACCACGCTCAGCACCGGGCAGAAACCGGGCCTGGGTCTCGCGGAGCACATCCTGACCGGCGACTACTACGTCGGGTCGGCCGACACGAGCAACGCCGCGATCTACCGCCTCCCCAGCGGCGCGGCCGGCGCCGCCGCGTGGCTCGCGCCGACGAGCACGCTGGTGGGTGCCGCGAGCCTTGCCGCCGAGCGCGCCAGCGCCCCGATCCAGCGCCTGCTGGTCGGCGCGTACCACAGCTCGCCGCAAAGCCGCGGGCTCTACTCCGTCGATCTCCAGAGCCAGACCATCACCAAGCTCGCCGACCTGCCGACGACGCTCACCGGGGTGGCCTTCGCGCGGAGCCGGGTGCTGGCCGCGATCCGCACCGAGCGCGGCCGCTGGACCCTGCGCGTCAACTTCCCGGACTTCCCCGACCGCCAGTACATCCTCCTGCCCAGCCTGCACGGACTGCATACCAGCGAGCGGCTCCCGGACGGCCGCCGCATCTGCCTCATCCCGGACCTCGTCACCCAGATCCTGGTCTATCTGGGCGACATCGGCCCGTTCACGAGGGGTTTCCGCGGCGGTCTGGACGCAAGCGGTGCGGCGGCGGCCGCGCTCGATCTCAGCATGCTCGGCCCGTGGGCCGACGGGCTCGTGGTCTGGATCGCGCCGGTGGCGATCGATCGCAAGCACTATCTGGGCCTGGGCGCGATCGGGGATCCGATCGCCCTTGAGCTCGAGTGACGGCCGGCCGCGCGGCGGCGAGCCGGGCCCACCGGACCAACCGTAGGTCCGGGGGGGGCGGACGACACCCGACGGCGGGGTCGCCCGCCCCGGGTCTTCTCACGCGCCGAACTTCTCCAGCTTGAGCGCGTGCGCCATCATCAGGACCATCGCCTCCCGGGCCGCAAACCGGCCCAGCCCGCCGCGCGCCAGCTCGCGCTCGCCGAAAGAAGTCACGAGGTCGGGCCGCGCGCTGGGCGACCAGAGCACGAACGGGCACGGGTGCCAGGAGTGCGCCTTGAGCCGCGCCGGTGTGGAGTGGTCGGAGGTCACCACGAGCACGTCCGGGTGCAGCGCCCGGATGCGCGGGATCTCACGGTCGACCTCCTCGAACAGCCGGACCTTCCGCTCGAAGTCGCCGTCCTCGCCGGCCGCATCGGTCGCCTTGAAGTGGACGAAGAAGAAGTCGAAGTCGCCGTAGCGCGCCTCGAGCGTCCCCACCTCATCCGCGAAGCTGTCGCCCGCCACCTCCAGGACTTCCATGCCGGCGAAGCGGGCCACGCCGCGATACATCGGGTAGGTCGCGATGCAGGCCGGGGCGAGCTTGTAGACCTCCCTAAACGACGGGAGCTCCGGGTAGGCGGCGAAGCCGCGCAGCAGGATGCCGTTGGCCGGATGCTCGCTGGCCAGCCGGCGGAAGGCCTCGTCGAGAAACGCTCGCGCCGCCGCCGCCGTCGACGCCGACGCGGCGTCGTGGGCCTCGAGCGCGAGCGGCCGGGCGCCCACCTTCTGTGGATCGGTGTCGTTCAGCCGGTCCCCGAGGCCCGGGCCGCGGAAGATCACGGCCGCCCGGTGCTGCTTCTCGGGCCGCACGAACAGCTCGGCGCCCTCGACCTCGATCGCATCCAGCCCGGCGCAGAGCCGCTCGCAGACCTCGGTGGGGATGCGGCCGGCACGCCGGTCCACGACCCTTCCGTCCGGGTCGAAGGTGGCGAAGTTGATGCGTGCCGCGACGTCGCCGCGCTCCACCGGGAACCCGATCCCCGCCGCGCCCAGCATGCCGCGCCCGATGTTGTGGGCGATGGGATCGTAGCCGAAGAGCGCCAGGTGCGCCGGGCCGCTGCCGGGGGTGATGCCGCGGAGCACGGGGTCCGTGACTCCGCAGACGGCCTCGGCGACGAGGCGGTCCAGGTTCGGTGTGGCCGCCGTCTCCATCTCGGTCCGGCCGGTCTCCGGGTGCGGCAGCCCGCCGCCGCCGTCCAGCACCAGCAGCACGATTCGCGACGCGCTCTTCACTGAAAGCGAACGGATGAGATCGAAGGAATCCACGGCGCTGCTCCTTGTCTCGGGACCTTGCGTGCTTCCGGGCGAAACCCACGGTGCGCCGAGGAAGCCATAGCGCGGGCACTGCCTTCGGCCCACATCCCCGCGGGCGCAATTCGCCCGCGCCACGCAGCGCGCGCCCTTCGCGCGCGTCACCCGCACGCTTACCCGCACTCGGGAAAGGGGTCAGACCCCGTTCCGAAGCGGAACGGCGTCAGACCCCAGTCGGCCCGCGGGCGCAGCCCGCCCGCGCCACCTCAGCGC
>JAFGQW010000071.1 GCA_016935485.1 Planctomycetota bacterium
CTTGACCGGGCCACGGTGGACAAGCTGAAGGAGGTCCACGACGGGTAGGATCGGCCAGCGCCGCGTCGACGCGCCGGAACGGGACGGCCCGGCCCGTCTACTCGATCGTGACCCCCAGCGGCTCCGTGATCACGCGGATCCCCCCCGGGTCGTAGGTGACCGCGGCCAGGTAGAACCGGAACCCGGCCAGTCCCGGATGAGCCGGCGTGTTCACCTTGAGGCTCGCCCGCCCTCCTGGATCCAGCACGCCCTGGAAGCCCGAGAAGAGCCCCGGGAGCTTGAGCGACAGGAAAAAGAGCAGATCCGCATCGAGCGGGATGCGCCGGTTGCCCGGAAGCGGGATGCCCCTGAGCGTGCCCAGCGACGCAGCGGCGAGGTAGACCCGACCTGCCTCGGATGGGATCGCGAGCTGCAGGGCGTACGGCTGTCCCCACGCGGGGCGCGACCGCCCGCTCAGCATGCGCGATTTCCAGGTGAGGAGATCGCTCAGCTGCGTCGTGTTCACGGTCGGGAGCGTCGCCACCGTGGTGAGAATGCCGGTCCGGGTGTCGTACCGGAGGGCATACTGGCCACCCAGGCCCGTGATCTGCTGCACGGAGAGGTAGAACCCGCCGCCGAGCGGGTCGTTGTCGATGCCATGGTAGTTCCGGTGGATAGGCGTGGACTGAAAAATGGTCGTATTTGCGCCCGTTTGCGGATCGAGCGTCACGACGAAGTCGTTGTAGGTGACGTACATGAGCCCGGTGACGGAATCGACGTCCAGGTTGCCGGCCAGCGTGGGAGACATCGACGGCGGCAGCAGGTAACGGACCGTCGTGATATGGCGGGCGCGGTCGATGCGGTAGAAGCACTGGATGTTGTCCAGCACGACGAGGTCCCCGCTCACCAGGTCCTCGGCCATGGCAAAGGGAAGGTTGAACGTCGCGCCCAGCAGCGGGTGCGCGATGGTCGTCAGCGGGCCGCCCTGGGCCGGCATGCGGTAGACGCCGCGGTCGGTGCCCGTCATGTTGAGCAGCAAGATGTCGCCGCCCTGGTCAGCCCACAGGGTCGGCACGCGGGTGAACGTCGCCGGCAGCGTCGCGAGCGTGGTGATGCTGGTCGCGCCCTGGAACTTCAGCACGGACAGCGCGCCCGTAGTACCGTCCGTCTCCACGAACAGGCCGCCGTCGTTCCCCGGCGCGACCGCCAGTCCGTCCGGGAGGCTGGTGCCCGGACGCGTGATGAGCGTCGTCACAACGCCGTTCCGGGTCACGACCAGGAAATCGGTCGTCGGGGCATTGAACACGGCCACGAGGGCATCGCCTTCGTTCTGGGCGGCGACGCCGGGCGCGACGAGTGCCACGCCGAGAAGGCCGAGCAGCACGAGACGCATACGGTGATCTCCATTCTGGCCGAGCGCGTGCCATGCTGACCCGGGCAGGCAACTCAAGTACATTGTCCCGCCGCGCTGGCGCGAGCGCAACAGGCAAGTCAGCCCGGAGGATCGAACCTACTACCAAGCGCGCGCGGATCGCGCCCGGTTCGCCGACCGAGCCGGTGCAGCCGCCGCGCCTACTCGATCGTCACTCCCAGCGGCTCCGTGATCAGGCGGATTCCGCCCGCGTCGTAGGTAACCGCGGCCAGGTAGAACCGCACGCCGGCGAGCCCCGGCAGCGTGGGGGTGTTCACCGTCAGGCTGGCCATCCCCGTCGCGTTGAGCACGCCCTGGAACCCCGAGAAGATCCCCGGCAGCTGCAGCGTCGCGAAGAAGAGCGGATCCGGGTCGAGCGGAATGCGCCGGCCACCCACCATGATGCCCTGCAGCGTGCCCAGCGCGGCGGCGGCGGCGTAGCCCTGTCCCCTTTCCGAAGGAATCTCGAGCCGCAGCACGTAGGGCTGCCCCCACGCCGGGCGCGACAGCCCGCTCAGCATGCGCGACTTCCAGGTGATCACGTCGCTCATCTGCGTCACGTTCGCCGCGGGGAGCGTCGCCACCGTGGTGAGGATGGCCGTCCGGGTGTCGTAGCGCAGGAGGTAGCGGCCCGCCGGCGTTGGAAGGGACTGGTTGACCGAGAGGTAGAACCCCCCGCGGAACGGGTCGTTGTCGATCCCGTAGAAGATGGCCCGGTTCGTGGTCGTCGACTGGAAGATCGTCGTCGTCGCGCCGGTCTGCGGATCGAGCGTCAGGAGGAAGTTCGCATAGGTGACGTACATGAGCCCGGTCGTGGTGTCGACGTCCACGTTGCCCGTGACCGCGATCGAGGTCGAGGGCGGCAAGACGCAGCGGATGGTCGTGACCTTGCCGGTGCGGTCGATGCGGTGGAGGTACTGGGTGATGTCCAGCACCACGATGTCCCCGCTCACCGGGTCCTCGGCCATGGCGAAGGGAGACATGAACGTCGCGCCCAATGTGTTGTGCGCGATGGTCGTCAGCGGTCCTCCCTTGGCCGGCATGCGGTAGACCCCGCGGTCATTGCCCGCCGCACTCAGCAGCAGGATATCGCCGCCCTGGTCGGCGAGCAGGGTCGGCACGCGGGTGTGCGTTGCCGCCAGCGTGGTGAGCGTGGTGAGGTTCACCGCGTTCTGGAACTTCAGCACCGACAGCGCGCGCGTGGAGCTGTTGGTCTCCACGAACATGCCGCCGTCGTTCCCCGGCGCGACCGCCAGACCTTCCGGAAGGTTGGTGCCCGGGCGCGTGATCATCGTGGTCACGACGCCCGCCGGGGTCACCAGCAAAAGGTCACCCGTGGGAGAGTTGAACATGACCACGATGGCGTCGCCGTCGTTCTGGGCGGCGAGGCCGGGCGCGACGAGCGTCGCGCCGAGGAGAGCGAGCAGGACGAGTCGCATGGCGAGATCTCCTTTCTGGTGGAGAGCGTGAACGGTCAACCCCGGGAAACACGTCGGCCCCATTATCCCCCCGACCCAGGGAGAGCGCAAGAGGGACACTCGCGGCCGCCGGGAGCGGCACGATCCCTGCGCCTCTCTGCCAGGTGCCCGCGGGCAGTGCCCGGTTGGCCGGCCAGACCGGAATGCCAGCCCGCCTACTCGATCGTCACCCCCCGCGGCTCCGTGACCACGCGGATCCCGCTGGTGTCGTAGGTGACCGCGGCCAGGTAGAACCGGAACCCGGCCAGCGAGGGAATCGCCGGGGTGTTCACCGTCAGGCTGGCCACCCCCGATGCGCTGAGCGCACCCTGGAACCCCGAGAAAAGCCCCGGCAGCTGCTGCGACGCGAAGAAGAGCCAATCCGGGTTGAGCGGGATCCGCCGGCCGCCCACCATGATGCCCGGCAGCGTGCCCAGCGAAGCGGCGGCGGCGTAGCCTTGTCCCGCCTCGGACGGAATCGCGAGCCGCAGCGCGTAGGGCTGCCCCCACGCCGGGCGCGACAGCCCGCTCAGCATGCACGACTTCCAGGTGATCACGTCCGTGAGCTGCGTCGTGTTCGCCGCCGGCAGCGGCGCCACCGTGGTGAGGATGCCGGTCGCGGCGTCGTACCGCAGGGTGTAGCGGCCGGCCGGGGTGGGAAGGGTCTGGTTGACCGAGAGGTAAAACCCACCGTGGGACGGGTCGTTGTCAATGCCGTAGTAGCTGGCCCGGACCGACGTGGATTGCGGGAAGATGGTCGTCGTCGCGCCGGTCTGCGTATCGATGCTGAGCAGGTAGCTGCCGTACGTGAGGTACAGGAGCCCGGTGGTGGGGTCGACGCCCAGGTTGCCCGTCGCGGTGAGCATCGAGGACGGCAGCGCGTAGCGGACCGTCGTGACCACGCCTTTGGTATCGATGCGGTGGGAGTGCGGGCCGGCATCGATCACGATGATGTCCCCGGTCACGAGGTCCTCGGCCATGGCGAAGGGGCCCTGGAAGTTCGCCCCGAGGAGGTTGTGGGCAACCGTGGTGAGCGGCCCCCCCTTGGCCGGCATGCGGTAGACGCCGCGGTCATTGCCGGCCGCGCTCAGCAGCAGGATATCGCCGCCCTGGTCGGCCAGCAACGTCGGCACGCGGGTGAACGTCGCCGGCAGCGTGGCGAGCGTGATGATGCTCGCCGTGCCCTGGAACTTCAGGACGGACAGCGCGCGCGTGCTGGCGTCCGTCTCCACGAAGAGGCCGCCGTCGTTTCCGGGCGCGACGGCCAAGCCCTCCGGAGCGCTCGCACTCGGGCGCGTGATCAAGGTGATCACGACGCCCGCCGGGGTTACCACCAGGAGGTCGGCCGTGGGCGAATTGAACACGGCCACGATGGCATCGCCTTCGTTCTGGCCGACGAGGCCGGGCGCAACGAGTGTCATGCCGAGGAGCGCGAGCAGGACGAGACGCATGGCGGGATCTCCTTTCCGGAGGGAAACGCGCAATGTCAACGCCAGGAAACCAGTCGGGCTCATGGTGCTCCAGATGCGTGCGGAGCGCAACGGGCCAGTGGCGCCGCGGGGAACCGCCGTGCCGCCGGGCGCCCGCGGGGACAGCGCCCGGCTTCGCACCCGGCCCACAAGAACCGCCGCGCCTACTCGATCGTCACTCCCAGCGGCTCGGTGATCACGCGGATCCCGCCCGCGTCGTAGGTGACCGCGGCCAGGAAGAGCCGGATTCCGGCCAGCCCGGGCAGAGGCGGGGTGTTCACCGTCAGGCCGGCCATCCCCGACGCGCTGAGCACGCCCTGGAACTTCGAGAAAATCCCCGGCAGTTGCAGCGTCGCGAAGAAGAGCGGATCCGGGTCGAGCGGGATCCGCCGGCCTTTCACCATGATGCCTTGCAGCGTGCCCAGCGAGGCGGCGGCGGCGTAGCCCTGCCCCGCCTCCGACGGAATCTCGAGCCGCAGCGCGTACGGCTGCCCCCACGCCGGGCGCGTCAGCCCGCTCAGCATGCGCGACTTCCAGGTGAGCAGGTCGCTCAGCTGGGTCACGTTCGCGGCCGGGAGCGGTGCCACCGTGGTGAGGATGCCGGTGCGGGCGTCGTAGCGCAGGAGGTAGCGGCCGGCCGGGGCGGTGAGCTGGTTCGCCGAGAGGTAGAACCCGCCGCCAAGCGGGTCGTGGTCGATGCCGTAGTAGTTCCGGTTCGTGGGCTTGGGCTGAAGAATCGTCGTGGTCGCGCCGGTCCGGGGATCCAGTGTCAGGAGGTAGTTGTTGTAGGTGATGTACATCAGCCCCGTGACGTGGTCGATGTCCAGGTTGCCGCCGATGGTGGACGACATCGACGGCGGCAGCGTGTAGCGGATGGACGTGATCTTCCCGGTGCGGTCGACGCGGTGGAAGTAGTTGCCGGCGTCGAGCAGGACGATGTCTCCCGTCAGCAGGTCCTCGGCCATGGCGAAGGGGACCTGGAACGTCGCTCCCAGCAGCGGGTGGGCGATGGTCGTCAGCGGACCGCCCTGCGCTGCCATGCGGTAGACACCGCGGTCCGTGCCCGTGGAGCTCAGCACCAGGATGTCGCCGCCCTGATCGGCCCACAGGGTCGACACGCGGGTGAACGTCCCGGGCAGCGTGGCGAGCGTGATGAGGCTCGCCGCACTCTGGAACTTCAGCACGGACAGCGCGCGCGTGGTGGCGTCCGCCTCCACGAAGAGGCCGCCGTCGTTCCCTGGCGCGACGGCCAGGCCGTCCGGAGCGCTGCCGCTCGGGCGGGTGATCAGTGTGATCACGACGCCCGTCGGGGTCACGACCAGAAGGTCGGTCGTGGGCGAGTTGAACACGGCCACGATGGCGTCGCCGTCATTCTGCGCGGCGAAGCCGGGCGCGAGGAGCGCCGTACCGAGAAGGGCGAGCAGAACAAGACGCATGGCGGGATCTCCTTTCCGGCGGAAGGCGTGAACGGTCAACCCTGGGAAACCGGCCCCATTATCCCCCGGACCCGGGCCAAGCGCAATGCGGAAAACGGCGCGCCGGCGAGCGGCCCCCCTGCGGTAGAATCCCCGCGGGGAGCAGGGGAGCCCGGCCATGGCCTGCGCACAGTTCCGCTTCTACGAAGAGCTCAATGACTTCCTGCCGCCGGACTGCCGCAAACGCGCCTTCGAGCACCCGCTGGCGCGGGCCGCCACGGTCAAGCACGCCATCGAGGCGCTCGGCGTGCCGCACACCGAGGTAGAGGTGATTCTGGTGAACGGGGAGTCGGTCGGCTTCTCGCACCGGCTGCAGGCGGGCGACCGGGTGGCTGTGTATCCGCGCTTCGAGTCCTTCGACATCGCGCCGCTGCTCCGGGTCCGTCCCGCCCCGCTCCGCGTCGTGCGCTTCATCGCCGACGTGCACCTGGGGCGGCTGGCCCGCTACCTCCGGCTGCTCGGCTTCGACACGGTGTTCGAGCCCGGGCTCGGCGACGCGGAGATCGCGCGCCGCGCCGCCGCCGAGCGGCGCGTGGTGCTGACGCGCGACCGCGGGCTGCTGAAGCGGCGGATCGTCACGCACGGCTGCCTGGTGCGCGCCACCCGGCCGCTGCGCCAGCTCGAAGAGATCCTCGAGCGCTTGCAGCTCCACAGGCTCGTTCGGCCGTTCACGCTGTGCACGCAGTGCAACCACCCGATCGAGGAGGTGGCGAAGGACGCCGTCGCCGACCGCCTCGAGCCCGACACGGCGCGCTACTACGAGCGGTTCTACCGCTGCCCGGGCTGCGATCGCATCTACTGGGAAGGCTCGCACTACGACAAGATGTGCCGCTTCGTGGACCGGCTGCTCGGCGCCACGCCGCAAACCCAGGAACGCGGCGATGCTACCTGACCTCGCGCACGCCTGGACGGTCTCACCCCGCGAGGCGATCGCCATCCAGGAGCGGCTGCGCCCTCGCGTCATCGACCGCGACGCGGCGGGGCGCCTCGAGACGGTGGCCGGGGTCGACGTCGGTTTCGAGCGAGACGGGCGCACGACGCGGGCCGCCGTGGCGGTGCTCGCGCTCGACGGGCTCGCGCTGGTCGATTCCGCCGTGGTGCGACGGCGGACCCGGTTTCCGTACGTGCCGGGCCTCCTCTCCTTCCGCGAGATCCCGGCCGTCCTCGCGGCGCTTGACCGGCTGCGCGAGCCGCCGGATCTGATCCTCTGCGACGGCCAGGGGCGCGCGCATCCGCGGCGCTTCGGCCTCGCGTGCCACCTCGGCGTGATTCTCGACCGCCCGACCGTCGGCGTGGCGAAGTCGCGGCTCTGCGGCACGCACGGCGCGGTCCGGAATCGCCGTGGCGCCTGGGCAGCGCTCTGCGATGGCGAGGAGGTGATCGGCGCCGTGCTGCGCACCCGGGACGGCGTGAAGCCGCTCTTCGTGTCGGTCGGCCACCGCGTGAGTCTCGCGCGCGCGATCGAGCTCACGCTTGCCTGCACGCCGCGCTACCGCCTGCCCGAGACCACGCGGCAGGCCCACCGCCTCGCCTCCGGGCGGTAGCCGCGAGACGGGACCCGAAAAAGCGGCATCGCCTCCCGCGCACCCGAGATGGGTGGCAACCCGTACCCGGAAGATGCCTCACGCCTTTCTCCCGCGTCGGGGCTTGCCGCCTGAATGATAATCATTCACGTCGTGAATCGTTGTCAGCAGCTCCCGAGAGCCGTCACCGCCATCTTCGAGCCGGTGCTCAGGAGCCGCCTCGCAGTCGTTCGGAACCCCTGCGCGTCCCGCTTGACCGGGGCGAGCGGGTGCGATACCGTGCGAGCTGCTGGTCTCGGGGGCGGAGTTGCGATCGATCCGGTCGGTGCTGCAAGGAGGACTTCGCCATTGGCCAACAGCGCGAAGTGTCCGGGCTGCCAGCGCGCGGTCCTCCTGGCCGACGGCGCGGCCGGCGCGAAGCTGTCCTGCTGGAAATGCGGCCAGGCGCTTCGCGTCGTCGAGTCCGACGACGGAACCCTCGAGCTGGTCGATGCCTCCTCCGGGGCCCCCGCCCTGTCACCGGTGCATCGGGCGCGAAAGCGCCGGACTCGCCGCATCCGGGAGGCGCGGACCTGGATTCTCGTGCTCGCTGCACTGTTCTTCGTGTCCGGCTCCACGAACGGCACTCTGGCCGCGCACGAGGCTGCCGCGGAAAAGGCGCGCATCGCGGACCTTCCAGACGACGAGCCCTTGCCGCAGGCCGTGGACGGCAAGCGGTTGACCGCAGGGGAATACCGCCGGGAGCTCGAACGGAAGACCGTCCTGGCCTACGCGGAAGGCTACGCACTCGCGGGGCTCATGCTCCTTGTGTACTACTGGGCCCGCAAGGCTCCGGTCCCGGCGATCGCAGCGGCGTTCGGCATCTTCGTGGCCGTGGTCGCGATCGTCGCCATGATCCTGCCGGAGAGTCTGCTCGGCGCGCTTCCGTTCAAGATCGCCGCGCTCATCATCCTGCCGCTCGGCCTCTACGCCGCCGCCGCCGAGCAGGCCGAGACGCGCCGGTAGAATGACCGCGCGCCACCGGCTCCGCCGGGTGGGAACAGGGTCTGACCCCGTGCTCGGTAGCCGGTGGCAAGGCGAGTGTGGGTGCGGGTGGCGGGTGCGAAGAGCGCACGCGAGGTTGACCGGCCCCCCTTTCGCCACTACCTTCGTGGGCTGCCGCGCCGGAACAGGGAGCTGCCGGGTGCGGTTCCCCCTGGCCAGGAGCCCTGCGGGCCCCCGTCCCTTCCGTCGCGCGAAGGAACCCGCGGAAAGGGCCGCCTCGTGCCGACCATCCACTACGTCATCCTGGTCCCCATGGTGTACGTCGCGCTCGTGGTGTTCCTTGCCGGCACGGCCTGGCGCGGCGTGCGCATCTTCCGCGGGCTCCGCGCCTCGCTCGCCGGCACGGTGGGTCCGACCCGGCCCCCGCGGCGCATTGGTGCGCTCTACGAGACCCTGCTCCTCCCGAAAGTGCTCCGGCACCACCCGGTCCGCTGGGCGCTCGCCGCGACCTTCCATCTCGCGCTGCTGCTCCTCGTGCTGAGCCACCTCGAGCTCGTCACCGAGATCGGCGCGCTCCAGGTGGTGCCGCATGACGTTCCCCTGGGCAGCGGCGTGGTCGGCGCGATCTTCGTCGTGGCGGTTCTCTTCTTCCTCTGCCGCCGCTTCCACGCGCCCGCGCGCGCGATCTCCGCAGCCTCGGACTACTACCTCCTGATCGTGCTGTTGCTCACGGCGCTCTTCGGGCTCGAGCTGCACCTCGCCCGGTCGCTCTTCGGCTACGCGACGGTCGAGGTCGACGCCTACCGGGAGTATCTCTCGAGCCTGCTTACGCTCCGGCCCACGCTTCCGGAAGCGCTCACCCTGGACTTCGTGGGACACCCGTTTCTGCTGGCCTTGCACGTGTTCTTCGCCAATCTCTTTCTCCTGCTCTTTCCCTGGAGCAAGATGATGCACGCGCTGCTGGCGTTCGCCCTGACCCGGCTCGGCCGGAGGTGAGTGCGGCGCGCCGGAAGCCTCACGACCCGAGGAGAACGCCGGGGATGACGGTTGCCGCCACCGCACGGGATCGCGGAGATCCGCACGAGCTGCCGACCTCGCTGCCGTCGACCGACGGCCTCGACGCGGCGCGGGGCGTGCTCGCCCGCGCCGTCGGCGGCCTTGGTTGCTTCCAGCTCGACGCGTGCCTGAGATGCGGGCTCTGCAACGACGCCTGCCACATCTACCTCGCCGAGCCCGAGCCGGCGAATCTGCCCGCGGCCAAAGCAGCGCAGGTAACCCGGCTCTTCCGCCGCTACCACACGCCGCTCGGCCGCTGGCTGCCGCGGCTCGCGGGCGCGCACGAGCTCAACGCCAACGCGCTGCGCGAGCTCGGCGACGCGGTCTACGGCCGCTGCACCGCGTGCGGCCGGTGCGCCCTCGCGTGCGGGATCGGGCTCGATCTCCGCGACATCCTCCGCGTCGGCCGGCAGATGTGCGCGGCCGCCGGTCTCGTGCCGGACGGGCTCGAGCGCACCGTGAAGAACCAGCTCGAGACCGGCAACCAGATGGCGATCGCGCGGGAAGAGCTCCTGTCCACCGCCGCATGGCTGTCGGAGGACCTGCAGGCGGAGATGGGCGATCCGGCCGCGCGAGTCCACGTGGACGAGAAGGGAAAGCGCGTCTTCTACCTCGTCAACCCGCGCGAGGTGAAGTTCTTCCCGCTCTCGCTGCTGGCGGCGGCGGGCGTCTTTCACGCCGCGGGCGAGAGCTGGACGATGTCCAGCCGGTTCTACGATGTCACGAACTATGGCTTCTACGCGGGCGACGACGCGGCGGCCCGCGAGCTGACCCGGCGCGTGATCGAGGAAGCCGTGGCGCTCGGCGCCGAGGAGATCGTGCTTTCGGAGTGCGGCCACGGCTACCGGTCGTTTCGCTGGGAGGGCCCGCGCTGGCTCGGCCGCGCCTACCCGCTGGCGATCCGGAGCGTGCTCGAGCTGCTGGAGGAGTACCTCGACACTGGCCGCATCCGCGTCGACCCGGCGAAGAACCCGGCGCGCGTCACCCTGCACGACCCGTGCAACCTCGTGCGCCTCGGCGGGCTCGTCGAGCCGCAGCGCCGCGTGCTGGCGCGCGTGACGCAGGACTTCGTCGAGATGACCCCGAACCGCGCCCAGAACTTCTGCTGCGGCGGCGGCGGCGGGATGCTCTCCATGAGCGAGTACGGCGAGCGGCGCGTGCGGTCCGGCCGCATCAAGGCCGATCAGATCCGCGCCACCGGCGCCCGGGTCGTGGCCACCCCCTGCCACAACTGCGCCGATCAGCTCCTCGAGCTCAGCAAGAAGTACGGGCTCGGGACCGAGATCCAGGCCGTGGTCGAGCTCGTCTACTCCGCCCTGGTCTACCCGGCCACGCGCGAGCCTCCGGGCGCCGCGAGCGCGCGAACCGTCGCGCGCTTGCCCGATTGACACGGACGCGGCAAGGCCCATCATTCCCCGTGTCGACCCGCCCCCGCCGGCGCCCCGGGCGCGCCGCCGGGGCGGCGCACCGGAGGACCGATGCCCGACGCCTCTGCCGCCCGCCGCGACCGCGTCCCGCTCGCGGCGATCCTGCTGCTGACCGCGGCGATCTACGCTCCCTCGGCGTGGAACGGCTTCACCTACGATGACGCCTTCTACGTCCAGGCCGAGACCACGGGCGGCCCCAACGTCATGGTGCGCGAGCTGCAGCCCCTCGGCGATTACTTCCGCCGCCCCTACGGCTACCCCCAGGCGCGCCACGGCCGGGGGTTCCGGCCGGCCACCGTGTACTCCTTCGCGCTCACGCACCATGTGTTCTCGCAGAGCCGGGGGCCGAGCAGCGAACGCACCGATCCGGCCTGGCCGCATCACGCGCTGAACGTCCTGCTGCACGTGCTCGGCACGTGGCTCGTCTACCGCATCATGCGGCGCTTCACGGGGCCCGGGTTGCCGCCGCTGCTGGCCGCGCTCGTGTTCGGCGTGCACACGCTGCGGAGCGACACGGTGATCGCCATCGTCGGGCGCGGCGAGATCCTCGCCTTCGTGGCGGGCGCGGGGGCGCTCGAGCTCTACCTCGAAGGCCTCGCGCGGACGCGCCGGCGCGCGTGGTTCTTCGCGCCCGCTGCCCTGCTGCTGTTCCTTGCGCTCTCTTCCAAGGAGAACGCGCTCGGCTGGGCGGCGCTGCTGCCGGCCTTCGGCGCCGTGGCGCTCCGCAGGGCCGACCCCGCCGCCTCCCTCGCCGCCGCGCTCCGCCGTCAGGCGCTCGCCTTCGTACTGGTCGCGGGCCCGCCGGTGGCGCTGTTCGTGATCCTCCGCCACCAGATGCTCCTCGAGCACGGGCAGCGCTTCCTGGTCACCTTCAATGCCAACCCGCTCTACCACGAGGCCGCGGCCGTGCGGATGATGACCGGCGCCATGCTGCTCGGCTACGGGCTCTGGAAGATGGTCGCTCCGTTCAGCCTGGCCTGCGACTACGGCGTGTACGTCTTCAGGCTCGTCCACAGCGCGCTGGATCCCCGGTTTCTCGGCGCCGTCGCCGCGCTGGCCGTGCTGGCTGCTGGCGGCGCGCTCGCGTTCCGGCGCCACGGCCTGCTGTTTCTCGCCGTCGCGGTCTTTCTCGTCTTCGGGCTGATCACCTCGAATACCCCCGTGGCGATCGAGACCATCTTCGCGGAGCGGCTCTACTACCTGCCGGCCCTCGGGCTCTCGCTTGCGGTGGCCTGGCTCGCCGCGCGGATCGCCACCCGACGGCGCGCGCACGCGGCACTCCTCCTGGCCACCGGCGCCTGGTCGATCGCGGCGGGTGCGCTGTGCGTGAAGCGCTGCTTCGACTGGCGCAGCATGGAATCGCTGGTGCTCGCCGACGTGGACGCCCAGCCGCGCTCCCTCTTCCTCAACCTCGAAGCCGCGGGCATCCACGCCCGCCGCGGCGACGCGCGCGAGCGCGACCGCTACCTCGAGCGGGCCGAGCGCCTCGACCCCGAATCCCCCTGGATCTCGCTCGCGCTCGGCCAGCACCGCCTGCGGGCGGGCAACCTCGCGGAGGCCGCGCGCCTGCTTTCCCGCGCGCTCGACTCGGACCGGCTGGATGCCGGCGAGCGCCCGTACCTCCACCAGAATCTCGGCGCCATCCAGCTTCGCCTCGGGCGCCGCGACGAAGCGCGCCGCCACTTCGAGGCGCTCCGCGCGAGCGATGCCGGGCCGGCCCTCACCCATCTCGCCCGGGTGTCGCTGCTGTGGATCGCCCATGGCGACGGCGACACCGAGGCGACGGCCGCGCTGCTCGCGGAGGGCCGGCGCGCGCTTGCCGGCATCGAGACCGACCCGGAGCGCGCGGAAGCCGCGGCGGAGTACGACCTGTTCGGCGGCCTGCTGGCCCACCGGCGCGGTGACTTCGAGGCGGCGGTGCGTGAGCTCGGCGCCGCGCTCGGCATGCTCGAGACCCGCCGGATGGATCCCGAGCGCACTCCCGCCGTGCTCGCCTACATCGACGCGCTCGCGCGCACCGGGCGCACCGCGGCCGCCCGCCAGATGGTCGACTGCTACCTCCGCTCGCCGCATCTCGCCGCGGACCACCGCCCCGAGTTCGAGGCGCTTTCGCGCCGGCTGGGCCAGTGACACTCCCCGGCGGCCGCTTCCCTCGGCGCCCCCATTGCCGACCCGTGACCCCTCTTGACCCACGCCGGCCGCCCGGGTACCCTGCCCCACAGGTCGAAAGTGGGTTGGTGCGGGCGCTGCGCCCACACGATGCACTCCCACGGAGCCGCGGCATTTCCGCGGAGGTCGTCGGCTCCCAGTCAGATCGGCCGCGTGCGATCGTGCCCCTTCGTACGGAGACGAGCGATGCGTCGAACCATGCTGCCTGCCATCCTGTTCTGCCTGCTTCTCGGCACCGCGTTGCCGGCCCAGAGCACCCTCCAGGAATGCCACGCCCGGACCGGCATCGCCGTGGTCGCCGCCCAGCAGGTTGCCGACCGTGAGATCAAGAACGCCATGGTCGGGTTGCTCACATCCATGGGAGAGAAGGAGTTCGCGAGCGAATTCCGCCAGACGTGCGAGTCGCGGAAAATCCTCGAGGACCACGTCGTGAAGAAGGCGCTGCGGAACCAGTTCGAGATCGAGGTCTACTTCCCGCCCTATCCCGATCGCGATGGCCACGCCTACCGCTACCTGGACAACTTCAAGAGCTTCCACGCGCAGGTGCCCCGCGACTGGCCCATTTACCTCCTCTTCGAGAAGGGCGCGCCGCGCAAGGTGATCCGGATCTGGCAGGATCCGAAGCTGAGGAAGAACGATCTCGCCGATCTGGTGCGCCGGGGGCTCGAGGAACACTACCTGAGCACGGATGTGGGCAAGCTCCTCAAGGCGGCCTCACGCTATGAGAAGTCGAGCCATCTGTCCAACGCGGCGCTGACCTGCGAGCGGATCCTGGCAATCCCCACCGCGCTCGAAGACGAGAAGCAGGACGCCCAGGAGCTCCAGACCCGGGCGGTCGCCAAGCTCGAGGAGCTGTGGAAGAAGAAACAGTTCAAGACGCACACGGGATGGCGGGACCCGCGGGCGTCGAGCGACGGGCCCAAAGACGAACGCAAGGCGACGGCCGGGATGAGAGTGAAGAAGCTGCATCAGTTCCTGTCCGTCGAGATTCCCGCCGACGCCGCCTGGAAAGACCCGGCCGACTGGCAAGTGGCGGCCAAAGTCGACGGCGAGGTGGTGGTCCTCACTCATGTTCAATTCTACGAGATCCAGCCGGGCGTGCAGCTGACCGTGACGATCGGCAACCGGCCGGTGGACCCCTCCAACCTCTCCGGCCTTGCCAAGGAGTCCCAGAACACTCTGGACACGCACTTCAAGAAGGTCTCGAAGTCGACCAAGCCGAAGAAGTACCGCGTTGCTAGCGGCAAATGCCACGGATTCGATTCCGTCGTGCAGGGTCCCGAGGACCAGTACGGCCACCGCCTGGCCCAGGATTTCACCGACACGGCCGCGAGCGTCGACGCCACCCGCCCCTACAGCCCGCGGGACATGGAGGTTTACTTCCGGGAGCTCTTCATCCTGGGCAAGCACGGAACCCACAGCGTCGTGGTGATGGGGACCCCCGGCTTCTTCGCGAAGAACGACAGGGTGCTGCAGAAGATGATCTCCTCGCTCGCCGCGGATTGACGGGCCGCGGCGGCGGGCGCGAGTCGGAGGCCGGCAGGGAACGGCCCCTCTCGGCCGGGGTGGTCGGCGACATGTTGCTGCCGCCCGCCGGCGCGTCGGGGTAGACGGCCCCCGGCTGGAGGTCGATCGAGGGGCGGAAGAGCCGGCTCCGCCGGAGGAACGGAAGCGCAGGTCGTGCAGCACACCGCGTGGATCGCGTGGCTCGCCGCGCTGGTCCAGGTCGGGGGATACCTGGTGCTCGCTCCCCTGTCGGGCGCGAGGACGCTTGCGGTTCCGTCGCGCTACGAGACCATCCAGGCCGCCATCGACGCCGCACGCGACGGTGACCGGGTGCTGGTCGCTCCGGGCGCCTACGCCGAGAAGATCGACTTCCGGGGAAGGGCCATCCGGCTGGCCTCCGTCGAGGGACCCCATCTCACCCGGATCGTCGTGCCGGCGGGCGCCTACGCTGTCCAGTTCGAGCGCGGCGAGTCGTGGCGGGCGATGGTTCGCGGCTTCACGGTGCAGGGCGGTGGCGGTATCTGCTGTCGCCGCTCCGCGCCGGTGATCCGGGGCAACTGGATCGAGGCGACTGGAACCGGTTCCGCGGCGGAGCGGGAGCCCGCGCTGCTGGCGAGCATTCTCTGCGGGCCGGGCTCCGAACCCCACGTCATCGACAACTGGATCACGGGACGGGGCATTCACTGCGAGGAGGCGACGGCGCGGGTCCGGAACAACGAGATCAGCGGGTGCACCGCCCGCGACGGCGGCGCGGTCTTCGCCACACGTTCCACCGTCGATCTCGCGGGGAATGTCCTGCGCGGCAACCGCGCTGACCGTCGCGGCGGGGGGCTGTACGCGGCGCACTCCGCCATCCGTCTGGTCAACAACGCGCTCGTCGCCAATCAGGCGTCGGCGGGCGGGGGCCTGTTCGTCGAAGGCGGTTCCCTGGAACTGCTCCACAACACGATCGTGGACAATGTAGCCGCCACGGCCGGCGGCGGGCTCGCGAGCCGCGATGCTGCCGTCACCGCGGTGAACATCATCTTCTGGAACAACCGCGCTCCCGCGCACCCCGAGATTCACGGCCAGGCCGGCGCGATCTCCGTCCGTCACGGCATCGTTCGCGGCGGCTGGCCGGGCGAGGGCGTGCTCGACCGGGATCCTCTCCTCGTCGCCGACGGCGGCGACTTCCATCTCACTTTCCAGTCCCCGGCGCGGGGCCGTGGGCTGCGCATGCCCGGACGCGCCTGCCGGCTCGACATCGACGGCAACGAGCGTCGCAAGGAGGCGGGGATCGACATCGGGGCGGACCAGTTCGCGCCTCATCTCTACGCCCACCGCCCGCAGGCGGCTTCGCACGTCGCCGCCCTGCGCGCCACCGGCGAGCCCGGCACCCCGGTGCTCCTGGGCTGCGGCCCGCAGCTCCTCAGCGGCCCGGTCCTCTTCGGAGCGCGGGGCTTTCTCTGGCTCTACACGCCGGTCACCCTGCTGGCGCTCGAGTCCATCCCGCCCGCCGGCTGGCTCTCGCTGCCGGTTCCCACACCGCGCGCGTTTCCTGCTGGCCCGCTTTACCCCGCGCAAGCCTGGGTCGGCACCACGCTGACGGCGCCGGTGATGCTCGCTTCGCCGCGCTGAGCGCGCCGCGGACGGCGCGAAGGCTCACGGCGCGCCGCGGACGCGGCAGTCCCGGACGACTGCGATGTCCGTGCCGTACCGGGACACCGCGACAAGGCGGCCGCCGCCGAGCCAGTCGAACGTCCGCATCTCGGTCAGATGGATCACGAAGTCCACCTCGGCGGGCGTCCGCGCCATCGACAGGTACTCGGGAAAGTAGTGGTAGGACGAGATCGCCTTGCCTCCCATGATCACCTTGTAGTCATCGGGCCGCTCGCCGTTCGTTTCCTGTTCCAGATGCTCGCAGAGCCGCCCGACGGCCTCGCGGAATGACGCGCACCAGTAGTCGCTGTCATAGCGTCCGGCGGCGCCGGCCAGTCCGCCGACGAGGCGATTGAAGTAGACGTATTGCAGCGGATGAAGATGCCACTGCGCGTGCACGGCCGGCAGCCACAGCACGACGAGGACCGCCGCCGTCGCCGCGCGCCCCGGCCGGCGGCCGGGCCGGGTCTTGCTGCCGTCGGGGCGCAATCCACCGCCGCAGGACGAGCAGCGCGCCGGCCAGCAGGAGCGCGAGAATCGGCTCCGGCGAGGAGATCAGGAGCCAGTGCGGAGCGTAGCTCCACGGGAGCTCCGTGCCGGGGTGCCACGTGCCCGCCAGGAGCACCTCGCCCGGCCACGGGAAGTGCGTCACCTGCTCGAGGGCGAGAAAGGGGTTCGTGAGCGGCGCCTGCTGGGCCCAGGGCCAGAAGGCGAGCATCACCGGCCAGGCGACCGCGAGCACCACCAGGAAGTGGCTGGCGAGCCGGAGCGCCAGCCGGAGGCACGGCACCGGGCGGCGGGTGCGCAGGCCGGCCGCAACGGTATGGACACCGAGGAGCAGGGCGAGGTACGCCAGCAGGATCAGGCCGCCGACCCGGATGCCGAGTGTGAGCCCGATGGCCAGCCCGGTCCGCACGAGCAAGCTCCACGGCGGCCGGGGCAGCACCCGGAAGACGCGCCCCAGGTAGTAGAGCGACCAGACGTACCCCGCAGCGAATGGAACGTCCTTCGGATTCAGAAAGACGTCGCCGTAGTAGCGCGGCGTGAGCAGCAGGAAGAGCGCGGCGAAGAACGCGGCCCGCGCCCCCAGCATACTCGCCGGAGTTTCCTGCTTTCCAGCCCGACGGTGCGCAAACCGCGGAATATACTCTGCGGCGCGAACTTCTGCGCACGACGAGAGGCCTTTGCAGACCCGTCACGCCGGCGGCCCCAGGTCACGACGACGTACGGTCTGGCTGGGCGGGCCGGCTCCGTCCGCGCGCTCCCTCGTCGCGCAAGCTGACCGCTGATGGCTGTGGGCTCCGGGCGAAGCCCGCGCTATGGTCTAATACCGCCCGGGCATTGCTGCCGTGAGGGAGCGCTGCCGGCATCCAGGCCGTCGTCGGAGCACCGCCATGGCCGAAATCCCGGAGCACGAGATCGACGAGGCCGAGCGCCGGCGCTTCGAGGAGGCGTGGGCTCGCGGTCGGCCCGTCCCGATCGAGGAGTGCCTGCCGCCGGCCGGGAGCCCGAGCCGAAGCGGCACGCTCGAGGAGCTCGTGCACATCGAGCTCGAACTCGCGTGGAAGCGCGCCGCCGGGACGGGCGCCGCGGAGGCCGGCGCGGCCGGCGACGCGCCGCTCGTCGAGGACTACCTCCGGCGCTTTCCCGAGCTCGACCGTCCGGAGATCGTGCGGCGGCTGCTCGCGACGGAGTATCGCGTGCGCCAGCGCCACGGGGATCGGCCCGAGCTTGAGAGCTACCGGCGCCGGTTCCCGGGTCTGGTCGAGACCGGCGAGGATGTGCTGGATACCCTCGCCGCGCGCGAGGCGGAGGACGCGGCGGCGGCCGAGGCGCGCCAGGGCGGCCCGCTTGCAGAGCGCTACCATCTGATTGCCGAGCACGCCCGCGGCGGGTTCGGCGCGGTGTGGCGCGCCCGCGACGAGAATCTCCGGCGCGAGGTGGCCCTGAAGCAGCTGAGCCCCCCGCTCGCGGAGCGCCCGGAGTTCCGCCGCCGCTTCGTCGGGGAAGCGCGCATCACCGCCCGCCTCGAGCATCCGGGCATCGTGCCGATCTACGATCTGGCCGACGCGGAGGCCGGCGCGGCGTACTACGCCATGAAGCTCGTCCGCGGCGAGACGCTGGCCGCCGCCATCGCCCGGTTTCACGCGCTCGCCCCCGATGCGCCGGAGCGACCGGTGGAGGAACGCCGCCTGCTCGCCGCGTTTCTGCTGGTGAGCCAGACGATGGAGTACTCCCACGCACGCGGGGTCGTCCACCGCGATCTGAAGCCGCAGAACATCGTGCTGGGCGACTACGGCGAGACGATCGTCCTCGACTGGGGGCTCGCGAAGGCGCCGGCGGATGCCGAGGCGCCGGCGGGCGACGCCGGCGCGGCCGGGCCGGATCCGCCGCCGTCCCCGGTGCTCACGCGCCCCGGAACCGTGCAGGGAACCCCGGCCTACATGGCCCCGGAGCAGGCCGCGGGAGAGATCGATCGGGTCGACGAGCGCAGCGACATCTACGCGCTCGGCGCCATCCTGTACCAGATCCTCACCGGCCGCCTTCCGTTCGACGGGCCGACCGCGGAGGAGGTGCTGGCGCGCGTGCGCGCGGGGCGGCCGCCGCGGCCGCGGGCCGTCCGGCCGGAGGCCTCGCCCGCACTCGAGGCGATCTGCCTGAAGGCAATGGCTTGTGAGCGCGAGCAGCGCTATGCGGCCGTCTCGGCGCTCGCCCGCGACCTGCAGCGCTTCCTCGCCGACGAGCCGGTCTCCGTCTATCGCGAGCCCTGGACGCGCCGTGCCGGCCGTTGGATGCGCCGCCACCGCGCCCTCGTGACCGGCGTGGCAGCCGCGACGCTGGTCGGGCTGGTCGGGCTCGCCGTGGTGGCGGTGGTGCTAGCCGTGGCGCGCGACCGGCTGCAGGCCTCGAACGAGAGCGAACGCGCCGCGCGGGCCGAGGCGGAGCGGCGCAAGGGCGAGGCGGAGCGCGAGCGCGAGCGGGCCGAGGCGAACTTCGAGATGGCGCGCACCGCGGTCGACCGCTACTACACGACGGTGAGCGAGGACCCGAAGCTCCGGACCGAGGGGCTGGAGAGCCTGCGCCGGGACCTGCTGCGCGAGGCCGGGAAGTTCTACGAGCGCTTCGTCGCGCACCGGGCCGAGGACCGCGAGGTGGAGCGCGAGCGAGGGTGGGCCTACCTGCGACTCGCGGCGATCACGGCCGACACCGGCGCCGACCGGGAAGCGATCGCGCTGCTCGAGCAGGCACGCGAGATCCTCGCGGCGCTGGCGGCGACGCAGCCCGGCGAGGGGCGCCACCAGGTCGATCTCGCGCAGTGCGAGAACAGTATTGCCAGCCGCTGGCTGGATCTGCAGGATAGCGAGCGCGCCGAGGCGCATTACCGCCGGGCGCTGCAGCATCTGGACAGCGTCGACGCCGCCGAGGCCGAGCCGCTCGATGTCGACTACCACCGCGGCCGCTTCCTGAACAACCTCGCGGTGCTCCACGACCGCGCGGGCCGGCTCGACGAGGCCGAGGCGAGCTACCGGGCGTCGCTCGAGATCCAGAAGCGGCTCGTCGGGGCGCGGCCGGCGGAGCGGTCCTACCGCCACGAGCTCGCGGCGACGTGGCTCAACCTCGGCGCGGTGTCCGGCGTGCTCGGCCGCGTGGCGGCTCGCGAAGAGGCGTACCGCGAAGCGATCCGGCTTGGAGAGGCGCTGATCGCGGAGGATCCCGCAGAGCCCGACCACGCCGATCTTCTCGCCACCGCGCGCTACCAGCTCGGGAGCCACCACGCGCAGGCCGGCCAGGTCGAGGAGGCCCTCGCGCAGGACTCGGCCGCGCTCGAGGCGTGGCGGGAGCTGTCCTCGAGGCACCCCGAAGTGCCCGACTACCTGCACAAGCTCGCGGGCGCGCGGACCAGCCTGGGCAATCTGCACCGCGCGCGCGGCGATCCCGAAGCGGCGCTGGCGGAACATCGCGAGGCGCTGAAGCTGCGCGAAGCCCTGGTCGCGCGCCAGCCCGACGTGCCCGTGCATCGCTTCGCGCTGGCGGGCGTGCATCTGAACCTGGGCGCCCTGCACGCCGGGATGGGCCGCCTCGAGGACGCCGAGCAGGCGCTCGCAAAGGCGGCGGAGCTGGACGAGGCGCTGGCAACAGCGTTTCCCGGCGAGACGCGATACGCGCTCGAGGCGGCGATGGCCAGCCAGGCATGCGGAGAGATCGTGGCGGCCACGGGGCGGCCGGAGGAAACGCGCAAGCGCTACGACGTGGCGGCGGAGCTGCTCGACTCCGTGCTGCAGCAGTCCCCGCAGCATGCCGCGGCGCGCCGCCAGCGGCGCGAGCTCGCCGAGCTCCGGGCCGAGCTGTACGAGACGCTGAGTCGCCACGGCGATGCGGCGGCGGAGTGGGCGCGCGCGCGGGACCTGGCGCCGGCGGCGCCGGAACGCGAGCGCCTCGAGGAGCGGCGTGTCCGCGCGCTCGCGCGCCGGATCCACGATGACTGACCGCGGAGCGCTCCGAGAGTGGGGAAGGAGAACGGCAGGATGACGAGCGAAGAAGCGCAGTGGGAGAAGATGATCGCCGGGCTTCGGGTTGGCGACGAGGAGGTGGCCACCGATTTTTACGCCCGCTACGGACCACTGCTCGAGAACCTCGCGGCCTCGCACCTGGCGACGGGCGTGCTGCGGCGCGTCGGTCCGGACGACGTGGCCAACTCCGCCTGCCGCACCTTCCTTCGGCGCATCCAGGGCGGGCAGTTCACGATCGGGGCAAGGGACAGCCTCTGGAACCTGCTGTGCGCCATCACGCTGGCCAAGGCCCGGAAGAAGGCGCGATTCCATCTCGCCCGAAAGCGCGCCGTGGTGCGCGACGCGCAACCCGCCACGGCCGACGACGAGAGCCCGGTGGCGCGCGTGCCCGGCGGCGGCCCGAGCCCCGAGGAAGCGGCGGCCTTCGCCGACCAGTTCCGCCACCTCCTCGGGCGGCTCGACGACGAGGAGCGCCAGATCGTGCTGCTCAAGCTCGAGCAGCGCACGCAGGAGGAGATCGCCGCCGCGCGCGCCATCTCCGAGCGCACCGTGCGCCGCATCCTGCGGCGGGTCGAGGAGCGGCTGAGCGATCTGCTCGCCTCCGGCGACTAGCCGCCGCGGGCGCCCCGCGGGCGCAATCCGCCCGCGCCACGCAGCGCGCGCACTTCGCGCGCGTCACCTGCACGCTCACCCGCACGCGCACCCGCACGCGCACCCGCGCCCCCGCCCCTCCCATCGTGCTCGTGCTCGTGCTCGACCGCCCCTGCAACTTCCGGTGCCTGACCCCATCGAATTGCAGACCACCGTGTCTGCAATGTTTGGTGCCTGACCCCATCGAATTGCGCGCGGGCGCAATCCGCCCGCGCCACCCGAACGCGCGCACTTCGCGCGCGGCCACGTGCTGTGCCTCGCCCCCCCCGCCAGACAACGAAAGAGGCCGGGATCTCCTCCCGGCCTCGCGTGCCGTTGCTTCGGCTCAGC
>JAFGQW010000369.1 GCA_016935485.1 Planctomycetota bacterium
GCGCATCCCGTTCTCGGGGAAGTTCCGGGCAAACTCGCGGATTCGGTTGCGGTCCATGGCGCAGGCTCCATCGCTCCCGGCCAGACGGCCGGCCACGACTGACGGGCCGGAAGGTCGGAGCCCGAACTGGGTGGTTTCGAAGAATCCGGGAGAATTCCGCGCGGGCCGTCGCTGGAGGGCGCGCACACACGACCGGAGTTGATGTGAGTGAGAGCTGCCGGGTCACAAGGCGACCGGAAAGTCCGGAGTCTGCAATTGCAGACTCGGGACGATCGCCGGGTCCGTGGCGGCCGGTCACGCGCCGGAGAGCGCGAGCGAGAGCACCTTGCCGTCCTCGAGCGGCTGGCCGCGCGCCACCAGCGCATCCACCGCGCGCTGGATCCGCGCGCGCGCCTGCTTCTTGCCGAGCCCGAGCCGCACCAGCGCCCCGGCCAGCGCCTCGACGTCGTCCTCCGACATCGCCGGAGTTGTGGGCAACGAGGAGTCTGTAATTACAGACTCGGAGCCGGCGTCAGGACAGGGGCGTGCGCATCAACTCCGGTGCGGAGTCTGTAATTGCAGACTCGAGCACCGCTCGCCAAGCACCCTGGCGTCGCGCCGGAGGAAACGATCGATTTCATCGAAGCGACGGCGAACCGAGAGAAGCTGGACGCCTGGCTGAACCGCTTCCCCACGGCGCAGACGCTGGAGGACGTCCGCACCGAGCAACCAGCGGCTTTCCACTCGCGAAGCCGCATCTCGGATTGCAGAGTGCCTCCGTCGCCGCTCCGCGCCTCAGCGCTTCCGAGGCACATGAAAGCCCCCGGCTCGAATGGTGCGTTGGTTGGAGCCCTCCGGCTGCGGTCCTGGAACACGCCATTCCTCCATTTGCCACCACCGGGCGACGTCCCCGGTCGACCCAACCAACCGAAAACTGGCCTACCGCAACATCCTGGCAACCCGGAAGCCGATGCGGCTGTCGTAGCGGCCCGGGCCGTACCAGTCGTGGTCCGGAGAGCGGCAATCCCTGGCGGAGTCGTACCAGAAGCCACTCCGGATCACCCGCGCGGCGCGAAGACCGGTATCCCAGGCACTGCCGTTCGTCGGGATCCCGTTGTAGTGCTCTTCCCACTCGTCGAGGCACCACTCCCAGACGTTCCCGTGCATGTCGTAAAGACCAAACGCGTTGGGGAGCTTCTGCGCGACCTGATGGGCATACGGCTGACCCTGGCAGGTATCCAGGAACCACGCGTAGTTGCCGAGATTGGCCGGAGGGTAGTTCTCGCCGAAATGGTAGCACGTGGTCGTCCCCGCCCGGCACGCGTACTCCCACTCCGATTGCGTAGGCAAACGCGCGCCCAGTTTCGTGCAGAACTTCGCGGCGTTAAACCAATCGACGTACGTCGCTGGATAAGCCGGGCCAAGTTGCACATTCGGCTGCGCTTTCCAGGGCTCGGTTCCCAGAACGTACAACGCTGTATTGCGCTTGCGTCACTTCGGTCCGCGCCAACAAGAAGGGCTCGACGTGCACCCAATGTACCGGCTTCTCGGCTATCGGCCCGGTATTGTTGATGTCCCCCAGCGCGCGGCGATCTCGCGGATCGCCAGCCCCTCGTGGAAGCGCAGCTGCAGCAGCTCGACGCGGCGTGCCTCGGCCGGCCCCCGCTCGCGCGCCCGCTCGCGCTGCCGGGCAACCGCCTCGCGCACCAGCGCCTCCGCCCAGGCCCGGTCGAAGACCTGCGAGAGGTGCGCCTCGTACGCCGCGTGGTCCTCCTCGCGGAAGTCGGCGGGCGGCGGGTGCTCGCGGTTCCGGCGGGCATGATCCTCCACGCGCCGGGCGACATTCCGGACCACGCCGTAGAGGAACGCCCGGAAGCCGCCCGCCCGGTTCTCCTCCGCGCGCGCGAGGGCCCCGCCCTCCTTGAAGCAGTCGAGAAAGACGTCCTGGACGGCGTCGTCGACCGTCTCGAGATGAGCCGAGCTCTTCCAGCGCGCCCGGAGGTAGGCGCGCACCGCCGGGTCATAGCAGCGCGCGAACCGATCGCGATCCGCGGCATCGCCCGTCGCCGCGCCGCGGATCATCGTCCAGCAGGTGGCCTTGCCCTGTTCCGCACTCCCGGTCATCCAGGCCAGGGTAGCAACTCGCCCGGCCGCTGGGAAGGGGCGCGGCCGCCCGCCGTGCCTCGAGCCCGCCAGCCGGAATTCCGCGGATCCTTCGAAACCACTCCCGCACTGCGCCGACCTTCCGCCCCGTCATCCCGAACCGTCCCGCCAGCCGGGAGGAAAGGAGGCGGCGCCATGGATCGCGAGCGAATCCGCGAGTTCGCCCGGAACTTCCACGAGAACGGCCTGAAGCTCCTGCTCGAGAACCCCAAGAACCTCCGCGACCTCCTCATGCTGGTGAGCCGCGACATCGCCGAGCGGATCGATCTCGACCGCGTCCGGCTCGTCAAGGAGACCTTCGTCCGCCGCGACTGCCGCGCCGTCCACACCGACATCGTGCTCACCGCCCCGCTCCGCGGCGAACCGAACGGCGGCAAGCGCGTCTGGGTCTACATCCTGATCGAGCACCAGTCCGAGCCCGACCGCATGATGCCGCTCCGGCTGCTCGACTACGTCGTCCAGATCTACCGCTACCAGGAGCGCGAGTGGAAACGGAACCACCGCTCGACAGCCGGGCTCCGCCTGCAGCCGGTGCTGCCGATCGTCCTCTACACGGGCGACCGGCGCTGGGACGCGGTGGGCACGCTGGCGGATCTCGTCCAGCCCGGGGCGGCGAGCTTCCAGAACTGGATGCCCCGGCTGGAGTCGTTCTTCCTGAACACCCCAGCCATCCCGACCGAGGTCTTCCGAGCTGTCGGCGGCTTCCTGGGCCCGGTGCTCCGCCTGACCACGACCAAGCGGGCGCGACTCGGGGCGTTCCGGAAGCAGCTGGTAAGCGTGCTCCAGTTCCTCGAGGCGATGCCGGCCGAGGAGCGCTACCGGTGGCTGGAGCTCCTGTCGTACATCCACGCCCTGGTGTATCATGTACGGCAACCGGAAGAGCGGCCGGGGCTCTGGCGCGAGATCGAGGCCTCGGTCGCCACCGACCCGCACCGAGAGGAGGTATCCGACGTGAGGAGAACCATCGCGGA
>JAFGQW010000370.1 GCA_016935485.1 Planctomycetota bacterium
TCCGGCCGGCCGCTCGCCGCCGCGATCCGCGTGATCGAGATGCTCGAGGTGTTCGAGGCGAGGATCGTCTGGGCCGGGCAGATCCCAGCGAGCTCCTTGAAGATCCGCGACTTCACCCCAAGATCCTCGAAGACCGCCTCCACGACCAGCTCGGCGCCGGCGGCCGCGGCGAGCTCGAGCGAGGTCGTGATCCGGCCGAGAATCGCGTCCACGTCGCCCGCGGCGATCTTGCCCTTCTCCGCGAGCTTGCCCACGCTCTTCGAGATGGCGCCGACCGCCCGCTCGAGGAACTTCACGTCGATATCGATGAGCTGCACGGCCGAGCCGTGCATGGCGAACACCTGGGCAATGCCGTTGCCCATGGTGCCGCTGCCGATGACGGCGACCTGCTTCCCTGCGACCATCACATTATCTCCACGGCCAGGGCCACCGCGTTGCCGCCGCCGAGGCACAGCGCCGCGTAGCCGGTCCTGAGCTTGCGGTCCCGGAGCGCGCCCAGCAGCGTCACCAGGACCCGTGCGCCGGAGCAGCCGATCGGGTGGCCCAGCGCGACGGCGCCGCCGTGCACGTTGAGCTTGGCCGGATCGAGCTCCAGCACCTTGGTGAGCGCGCAGCCCTGCGCGGCAAACGCCTCGTTGTACTCGTAGAGCTGGAAGTGGTCGAGCCCGACGCCCATCTTCCGGAAGAGGTTCCGGGTGGCCTCGACCGGCGCCATCATCACCCACTCGGGCGCCATGCCGCCGGTGGCGTAGCCGGTGATCCGGGCGATCGGCTTGAGCGCAAGCTCCTTCACCTTGGCGCCGCTCGCCACGACGACCGCGGCGCCGGCGTCGTTGATGGTGGAGGAGTTCCCGGCCGTGACCGTGCCGTCCTTCTTGAAGGCGGGCTTGAGCTTCGCGAGCGCCTCGAGCGTGGTGTCGGCGCGCGGGCCCTCGTCGGTCTGGAAGACGATCGGGTCCTTCTTGCGCTGCGGCACCGTGACGGGCGTGATCTCCCACTGGAACTTGCCCGCGTGGGTAGCCGCCGTCGCCTTCTGCTGGCTCTGGAGTGCAAAGCGGTCCTGCATCTCGCGCGTGATCCCGTACTTCTCGGCCACGAGCTCGCCGGTGTTGCCCATGTGGAAGTCGTTGTAGACGTCCCAGATCCCGTCGTAGACCATCGAGTCGACGAGCTTCACGTCCCCCATGCGGGCGCCGCTGCGCGCCTCGCGCGAAAGGTAGGGCGCCGCGCTCATGTTCTCCATGCCCCCGGCGGCGATGAGGTCGTGGTCGCCGCACTGGATGGCCTGGGCGGCGAGCATGACGGCCTTGAGGCCCGAACCGCACACCTTGTTCACGGTGAAGCTCCCGGTGTGGTCCGGGATCTTCGCGAGCCGGGCCGCCTGGCGCGCCGGGTTTTGGCCCAGCCCGGCAGGCAACACGCAGCCCATGATGCACTCCTCGATCAGGTCGGGCTTGAGCCCCGCGCGCTCGATGGCGGCGCCGAGCGCGAAGGCGCCGAGCTCCGGCGCGCGAAAACCGGCGAGGGTGCCGTTGAACCGGCCGATCGCAGTCCGCGCCGCGCCGACGATGAACACGTCCTTCAACACGTCAGTCACTCCTTAACTCGGGGGCACTGGTTCTCCACTCGGGTCGGGAAAGATCGTTCCGTCAGGGACCGCCGCTCGGTCGCGCCGCAACGCACACCGGTGGCGTGCGCTCCCAGCGCACGCGCCCGAGCGCGAATACCGGTCCCTGGAGGCAGGCGAGCTCGTGGTGGCCGCCGGATTCTCCGGGATCGGCCACCGTGATTACGCAGGCGTTGCACGCGCCGAAGCCGCAGGCCATGTGCGCCTCGAGCGCCGCCTGGCACGTGTCGCTCGTCGGTCCGAGATGGCGCGCAAGCGCCGCGAGCATCGCATCGGGTCCACAGGCGTAGAGCCGAGAGCCGGGGTGGAGCCCGTGCGCCGCGAGCCTCTCCACGACGTTGCCCCGGAACCCCTCCGACCCGTCCAGGGTCGCGGTCTCGACCACGACCCCGAGCGCCCGGAGCCGCGCGGCCAGGTGAAGCCCGGTCCGCGTGGCCGCGCCGAGCAGACAGACCCGCTGCGCACCCGGGTCGAGGCGGGCGATGTAGCGGGCGAGCAGCGGAAACGGCGCCACGCCGATGCCGCCGGCGATCAGGACGTGCTCCGCCGCCGGTGCGATCGTGAAACCGTTGCCGAGCGGCCCCACCAAGCGGACGGCGTCGCCTGGGCTGGCCTCCGCGAGCCGGCGTGTTCCCGCGCCGACCGCCGTGAAGACCAGCAGGAGGACCTCGGGGTCCGCCGGGTCGACGTCGGCCACGCTGAGCGGCCGGCCGAGGTAGGGGAAATCGCGCCGGAGCAGCCGCGCCATCACGAACTGGCCGGGGCGCACCCGGGCCGCGACGCGCGGGCTGCGCAGCGACAGCAGCGTGCAGTCCGCCGTGCCCGCCGGCCGGCTGCCCAGAACCACGCCCTCCTCGACGATCATCGGCGGTCGGTCGGGCTGCTGCATGGATCCCGCTTTCGGCTCGGAGGATCGGCGGCTCGGGCGCTCCGACGGGGGCTCGCCGCCGCACGAAAGCGCGTGCTCGAGGGTAACGATTAGTCCTGCAATTGGAAGAGGGAAAGGCGGGTGCGGCCCGGAGCCGTCGCTTCGGAGGACCGGGCACGCCCCTGCCACGCGGTTTACATCGCCCCGGCCTGCCGCTACTCTGGGATGACGCTCGTGGGCCGCGGGAAGCCGCGCCGACCGCGCCGCCCGGTGCGGGTGCCGTGATCGGGGGCGGGCTGCGCGAGTCTACGGCCGGCGCCCCACCGGAGCATCGGCGGGTGCGCGACGTCGCGAGTGCGCGCGCCGCACCGTGGTAGCTCTGCCGGCATCGGCGCCCGCCCCGCCCGTGGCGGCGCCCACACACTTCGATGGGAGGCTCGATGAGCTGGATCGACGCGCACATCCGCGACGTGCCCGACTTCCCGAAACCGGGCATCGTCTTCAAGGACA
>JAFGQW010000371.1 GCA_016935485.1 Planctomycetota bacterium
CGCTCAGGGTTCGCGCAAGAATAACTTCCCGGGTTTCGCCGCGAGGTTCTTGTTCAGGTGCGTGTGGCGGGAAGCCGGTTCGAATCAGAAATTCCACTGGCTTTCCGCCGCGCGGACCTGGGCGAGAAGAGCCGCGAAGACCGGCAGTTACTCTTGCGCGGGCCCTCAGTCGGAGCTGCCGCCGCCGAGAAGCCCCAGCGCATACGCCCAGTAGAGCAGCAGGAGCAGCGAGCTCACGAAGGCCATCACGTAGGTCAGCGCCGCCGCGTTGAGGACCTTGCGCGCGCCATCCAGCTCCTCGCTCGTCATGTAGCCGCCGTGCTCGAGCGCGAGCAGCGCGCGGCGGCTCGCGTCGTACTCGACGGGCAGGGTCACGAGCGTGAACACCATGGTCGTGGCCATCAGCCCGATGCCGATCAGCGCCATCGTGCCGCCCAGCACCGTGGCCGCACCGCCCAGCACGGCCGCGAGAATGACCACGATCATGGAGAGCCCGCCGCCCAGGTTCGCCACCGGAACCCAGCTGGAGCGGAACCGGAGCGGGGCATAGCCGTGGGTGTGCTGGATGGCGTGGCCGACCTCGTGCGCGGCCACCCCGAACGCCGCCATGGACCGGCCGGCATAGACCGGCTCGCTCAGCCTGAGCGTCTTCGAGGTCGGGTCGTAGTGGTCGCTGAGCTTGCCCGCGACCGGCTCGACGCGGACGTCCTGGATGCCGTTCTGGCTCAGGATCCGCCGGGCGACTTCGGCCCCGGATAGCCCGGAGCGCGTGGTGAAGCGACTGAACCGAGCGAAGGTCCCTTTCACCTTGAACGCGGCCCAGGCGCTCAGTGCGATCGAGACGCCGATCACCAGCCAGTAGAGCGGATGGAAGATCATGGTTGCCTTCCCTTTCTGTCGGAGCGGTCTCGGGACGGTTTGATTCCGGTCCTGGCGGGGGCGCCGTCGCGCCCGGCCGCGGACCCCCGACTCGCAACGTCCGTGCCGACAAGGAAAACACAACCACGCGGCGATTTCGAGGCGATTACGCGCCCGACCCCGGCGGATTCGCCGGCGCCGGGCGTCGCTTGCGACGGCTCGCCGCGACGCCGCTCGCCCCGCGCGGCCCGGCTCAGTCGCGCGTGAAGAGGCGAAAGCGGGCGATTCCCCACTTCTGGAGGAGGAACTTCGCCATCGTCAGCAGGGTGGCCCAGCCGTAGCGGACGCTGCGGGCGAAGTGGATGGAGGAGGCCTCCCGGAAGTAGCGCACCGGCATCGGGCAGTCGCCGATGCGAAAGCCGAAGTGCACCGCCTGGGCAAGAAACTCCGTGTCGAAGACGAAGTCGTCGGAGTTGTGGCGGTAGGGAATCGTCTCGAGGACCTCGCGCGTGTACATCCGGAACCCGGAGTGGAAGTCGCCCAGGTTCTGTCCGAGCACGAGGTTCTCGATCGTGGTGAGGACGCGGTTGGCGAGGTACTTGTAGCGCGGCATGCCCCCGCGGAGCGTCTCCCGGCGCGTGCGGATTCGCGAGCCGAGCATCACGTCGCAGACGTTCAGCCGGAGATAGCCGAGGAAGAACGGGATGAGGCGCGGGTCGTACTGGTAGTCCGGGTGCAGCATCACGACCACGTCGGGATCCATGGCCCGCGCGGCGTCATAGCCGGTCTTCTGGTTCGCGCCGTAGCCGCGGTTGCGCTCGTGCACGACGGTGTGGATGCCGAGCGCGCGTGCGACCTGCACCGTGGCGTCGTCGCTCGCGTCGTCGACGAGGATGACGTGGGCGACGGCGTCGCGCGGGATGTCCCGGAACGTGCGCTCGACGGTCTCGGCCGCGCGGTAGGCCGGCATTACCACCACGACGCGGCCCAGCGCGCGTGCGGGCCGGGCGATGGTCTCCAGCGCGCCCGCCGTGTCCGGCGGGCCCGGCCGTGCGGCTTCTTGCGACCCCGCGTGCATGGCAGGCTAGCCCGCCTCCTTCCGGCGGATCTCGGACAGCGCCTTCCGGGCCCGGTCCGAGATCTCGAACGGCCGGAACTCCTTCTGGACGCGCTCGAGCAGCTGCTTGGCCCGGTCGAAGTCGCCGCCGTCGGCGAGCGTGCGCGCCTCCCGGATCAGGTCCTGGCCCTTGGACTCGAGCTCCACGATGAGGTCGTCGCCGTCCTTGAAGAGCGCGGAGTTCACCCGCTTCTCGTAGCGGGTCTTGAAGCCGCGGAACTCGTCCAGGAACTCGGAGGCGCGCTCGAACTGGCCCTTCTTGATCAGCTCGGCCGCCTCGTCGAGCTTCTCCCGCATGGGTCCGGCGATCCGCACGGGCAGCCCCTTGCCCACGAGCTTGAGCGCGCGGGCGATGTCGTAGCTCATCTCGCGGCGCGTGAGCCCGCCCAGGCGCCGGAACAGCTCCTCGTCGTTCACGGGATCGATGTAGATGTGCTGGGGCAGCACGACGCCCTGGACCGCGGACTGGCGCACGAACCGGGCGCTCATCACGCCGTAGTTGGCGACGAGCTCCTTGATCTTCACCGTGCCGTAATGCGGGCAGATCATCTCGTTCTGATCCTCGCCCTTCTTGGGTTTCTCCTTCGGGCGGTAGTCGTTGTGGCCCACCACGCAGACCAGATCCTCGCTCTCCCGGATCACCGACTTGTCGTCGAGCATGACGCCGGTGACCTGGTCGTGCGCCGAGTTGCTCGTGAGCACCGCCAGCACCGGACATCCGCGATCCCGACCCTCCTTCATCGCCGCATCGAAGGTCGACACCCAGCGAATGCCCTCGTACTTGTCCTTCTGGGCACCGGCGGGAAAGGCCGCGCCGAGCAGCAACCCGACCGCGCACAGGAGAAACCGGGTCGTGGACCGGGTCATTCTCGCCTCCAATCCTCGTGTGCCACGGAGAAGTACGGATCTCCGGAGGTTCCAGGATACTGCCTCGTGCGCCGTTTGACAAATGCGTGCGCCGGGGTGGCGGCGGCGCGGCCCGCGGGGGCCTACCGGGAGACCGCCGCCCGGAGCGCCACCAGCGGCACCCGCGCTCCCGGGGCTGCCGACGGCGCGGGCACAGGCGGCGGGACCGCGAACACAAGAAACCAGCCACTCCCCAGGCGGCTTCCCACGACGAGCCGCTTGCGCACCTCGGCCTCGATCCCGTCGCGGGGCCGCAGCGCGTGCCGGCCCGGCGGCGGATAGCAGCCCAGCGCTGTGATGAACCGCACGGCCAGCTCGCGGGGAGCGCGCTCGCTCCAGACGAGCCGCAGCGGCTCTTGCCCCACCGCAACCGTCGATCCCGCGGGCGGCGATTCGAGCAGCGGCCGTGCCTCGTCGTCGCCGATCACGATCCGATCGATCTCCACCACGCCCTCGAGCGGGCTTTCCGGCGCCGAGAGCGCCTCCAGCCGCACGCGCGAAACGGCGCGCGCGCGCAGGAAGTCGTCCTCGCGCCGGAAGCGGAAGACGAGCCGCTTGCCGGTCCCGTCCGCGAGCTCCTCCCGGGCAAACACGCCCGCGTCGGTCTCGATCTGGAGGAGCAGTCGCCCCTGCCCCTTCACTCCCTCGAGCGCGATGAAGTCGAACGACAGCGGCGAGCGGCTCTGCCCGTCGATGTCCTTCCAGAGGCCCGGCGCGAGCCGGTACGGGCCGTCGCGGGTGGCTTCCTGCCAACGCGGCACCCGCGGCATCCGCGCCGCGACGACCACGCCGCCCGTCGCCGCATCCAGCGTGACGACGAGGAACGCGCGGTGGCCGCCATGCACGCGGACCAGCTCCGTCAGCTCCGCGACGAAGAGCGGGTAGAGCGGGATCTCGCGGCTCACGAACGGCGGGACCGCGGCCGCCGTGACCGCGAGCGGGTTCAGGTGCACCCCCGCGTAGCGGTCGTCCGAGGCCCGGAGGAAGACGTGGATCGGGTCGTGGTCCGACCCGCCGCTTGTACGGTTGACCCACGCGGCGACCTCGGCCGCCATGGCCGCCGGGCGCCGGAGGTCGCGCGCGAAGAACGCGCGGCTCGTCACCCCGTGGATTGCGGCGAGCAACCCCAGCGCGGCCAGCGGCACGACCGCGGCCCGGCCGGCGCCGCCGACGGCCAGTGTGGCCGGCACCACCAGCCCGATCAGGGCCAGATACCAGTAGCGCGAGTAGCCGGCGAAGAGCGTGGGATGCGTGTCCTCGAGCAGGGGAACCATGGGAAGGAGGCTCACCGCGGTCATGACCACGGCGAACAGAAGCGCCCGGCGCCCTGCGGGGCGGGCCAGGGCCGCCACCGCCGGCAGCAGGAACAGCAGCGGCCAGGCCGCCACCTCGAGCCGCGGCGCGCCCGACGGGTTGAGGACGTGGACGAGCTGCGCCGCCAGCGCCCGGACCGTCGCGAGGAACGGGTCAAGGGCGCCGGCCGTCACGGCGTGCGGCGCCTCGTGCAGGTTGAGCGCCGTGTCGAGCACCGCGAACCGGACGGCGAGATACGCCCCCAGCAGCACGCCGGCGGGAAGGAGCGTCCCCAGGCGCCGCCGCCAGGAATCCGGCGCCGGCAGGAAGAGCGCGAGCACCACCGCCACCACCCCGCTCTCCTTGGCCAGCAGCGCCGCCGCAAACAGCGCGGTGCCGAGCGCGCACCCGCCACGCCGTCCCTTTTGCCACGCGGCGCTGTACGCCGTGAGCATGCCGAGCGTGCCGAACGCCACCAGGAGATCCGCGCGCGCCGCGACCCAGCCCACGGCGTTGGGATGGATCGGGTGCGTGGCGAACAGCAAGGCGGCCGCGAGCGCGCCCGCACGTCCACCCGGCGGGTAGACGCGGCGCACCAGGGTAAGAACGAGCAGCGTGTTCGCGAAGTGGAGCAGCAGGTTGCTCAGATGGTAGCCCTGCGGCCGCAGCCCGAAGACGGCGTGGTCGAGAGCCAGGCTCGCGGTCACCAGCGGGCGGTAGTACGGGTAGCCGGGAAAGCCCAGCCAGTTGCCGCCGAGATCCTGGAGCGTTTGCTCGATCCCGCCCCGGGCATGGAGCTCCCTCAGGAAGTGGTGGTCCTCCATGAAGAAGCCGCCGTCGAGCGTCGGGCCGAACGCAAACCCGACGGCCACGGCGCAAAGGACCATGCAGAGTCCGGCCGCGGTGTGCGGTGTGCGCAGGGCGTGAAGCCGCGCGGCAATCGAGGACATTCCGGGCCCTCCGCCGGCACCGCGCCCGGCCCCTTCCGGACGGCGCCTCCGAGTGCCCCATCGTAGCCGCCCGGCCCGGCCCATGAGAACGTTCCTCTCGCCTTTTCCTCCGCATCGAGGCGCCGCGGCGGCCGGTGGCGACGGAGGGGAGCGGTCCGGCTCTGTCCCGAGACGGAGGCGAAAGCCATGGGAACGGAACACGTCCGCAAGTGGGACGAGGAGGCGCACAAGCCGGCGCCGGAGAGGTCGCGGCAACGCGATTCCACGCCATGGCAGAGCGGAATTCCCGGCAAAAGGAAGATTCCGCGCCTTTCCCAACCGACTGCCGGTCAAGGGCTTACGAACTACCCGTAAAGAAAGCCCGCGTTTTGTGAAGAAACTATCTCGCTTCCTCTTGCCAACGCGGCTTTCCGTGATAGCATCCCGCCCAGGCGGTTCAGGATGATTCACCCTTTGAGCTGTATCACCATCGGCGCATGTCCGCGGCCGACCGCGGACGCATCCCAGGGGTGAGTCGGACCCGTTCTTTGAAAAACACGGTTCCGCCGTCCTGTCTCGACCGGAAGGGTCGGGGCGGGCCCTGGCATGGAGCACACAAATAGCCGAGGGATTCCCCCAAAAAAATGTCCCCTAAAAATCTCCTTTTCTATCTACAATCTCTCGGCTATTTTTCTCTTTCTAGCTGATTTGAAGGCGCTGGGGGTAGCGCCGCGTGTTCGGCGGTCCGGAGCGCCGTCTGCCGCTCGATCGTCGCCGCCCACCTGCTCGCCAAGTCCTCACGACGCCTTGGACCGCTTGCGTCGTGCCGGCCCCTCGCTCTCGAGCAGCCTGCGGATCTTCCGGAGATCCTCCTCCCGGAAGAACTGGACCTTCGCGCCGCACCGCACGCAGTAGGACGCTCCGGTGCTCTTCAAGTAGTTCACGTTGTCCGCGCACCTCTTGCACCACATGACCTCGCTGTAGAAGTCCATCGTCGCGCTCCTCCTTCTTGCCGTCCTTCGAGGAAAACGCAGTACTCAAAGCCCGGCGCAACGGGGCCGCCCGGAATGTGCGCGCGGCGGCCCGGATGTCCCCCGTCGCTGTCCGTCCCCGGGCGGCCAGCGAGAGCCGGCGCCGCTGCCTGGCGCGAGGCTGCCGGGACCCGTAAGGGCCTGCGCAAGAATGACTCCCCGGGTTTCGCCGCGAGGTTCTTGTTCGGGTTTGTGTTGCGGGAAGCCGGTTCGAATCAGCGATTCCACCGGCTTTCCACCGCGCGGACCTGGGCAAGAAGATCCGCGAGAATGGGCAGTTATTCTTGCGCAGGCCCTAACTCCCCCGGGCCCGCCGCCGTTGCAACGTTCCGCCCGGGCGGCGGGGCCCTGCCGGCCCTCAGAAGAGGCGGATGCGGGAGGGCGGCCAGTAGACCAGGAAGGGCGCGCCGATCAGCCGGCTCCGCGGCACCGGCCCGAAGTGGCGGCTGTCCCGGCTCTCCCGGCTGTGATCGCCCAGCATGTAGTAGTTGTCGGCTCCGACGCCGGCCGGAGGGCGGGCGCCGTGGTGGCCGGCCGCCACGTAGAAGATGTCCCGGCGCAGCCCCAGCCGTCTGACCACTCCCCCCGCGCGGCCCCGCACCCGGACCTCGACGAGGTTGCGCCGGCCTTCCGGCTCGCCCGGCCGGTCGAGGTTGTTCGAGGCGTAGTCGAGCGCGAGGAGATCGTCTCCGTCGCGCACGATCACGAGGCGGTCGTCCACGTTCGACACGCGGAGCGTCCGCTCGGCTCCGGGCTCGAGACCGAGACCGGCGATCTCCAGGGGATCGCGCCGCGGGAGGAACACGCGCGCGGGCGCGGCCGGACGGAGCGAGACGATCAGTCGATCGAACCCGTCCAGGATCCCGATCGCCACCTCCTCGCAACCCAGCTCCGTGCGGAGCGTCACGGACAGCTCCACGTCGCCGACGGCGTGCTCGCCCGGCTGGAAGCGGCCGGCAGCATCGAGGAGCCCGTCGGTCACCTCGTCGCGGGTCTGGAAGACCGCTTCGCCGCTGGCGCCGGGCGTGAGGCGAAGTCCCGCCGCGCCCGGCCGGCACTCGCCGTCGAGCACGCACCAGCACGCGGCGAAGTCGCCAAACTCGGCCGCGCTCTCGTAGACCGGCACGAGGAGCCGGCGGAGCAGCGCGCGAGGCTTGACGAGCACCTTGCGGTGGTTGAGCACGTCGCCCTTGACGATCGCGATCTCGTCGCCCGGCAGGCCCACCACCCGCTTGAGGAACGGGCCCTCCCCGGCCGCGCCCCGAAAGACCGCTAGCCCCCAGCGTGGTGGCGCCGCACGGACGAAGCGGGTCCGGTCCACCAGCACGCGGTCCCCGCCGGCCGGGTCTCCGCGGAAGGTCGGCGCCATCGACGGCGTGGAGACGATGTAGCTTTCCACGAGGAGGAAGCGCACGAGGACAAGCGCCGCGCCGATCCCGAGGGCCGCCCACAGCGCGCGCCGGCGCGCGGCTCCCCTGCGGCCTTGCATCACGCCCCGCCGAGCCGGCGGAAGAACGCGATCGCCTCGCGCGCCGCCTCCACCGCGCGGTGCGAGTCGCGCGACAGCTCGACCGCCACGAGCCCGCGGTAGTCGATCTCCCCGAGCTTGCGCACGATCGGCCCGTAGTCCATCTCGCCGCGGCCGAACGGCAGGTGTTCGTGCACCCCCCGCACCATGTCCTCGGCGTGCACGTGCCGGAGGTCCGCGGCAAACTCCGCGATCCGATCTTCGAGAGGCCCTTCGCCCTGACAGTGCACGTGGCCGAGATCCAGCGTGAGGCCGAACGCCGGATGGTCCACCCGATCCCGGAGCTCGCGGTACCGGCCGAGCCGGTCGACGAACATGCCGGGCTCCGGCTCGAAGCCGAGCTCGAGCTCCCGGCCCGCGGCCTCCTCGGCCAGGCGCCGGCACCGCTCGGCCAGCCGCACCATCCCGACGCGCACGCCGAGCGGCGGATCGGGCCGGCCCGACCACAAGCTCACGACGCGCGCGCCCACGCGGCGGGCGGTCTCCATGCACGCCACCACGAACTCGTGCCGCCGCCGCCACCCGCGGCGGCTGAGCAGGGTCGGCTGGTGCTTGCGCCAGGGATCGAGCAGGAAGCGCGCGCCCGCCTCCACGGCCGCCGCGAGGTCGAGGGCCTCGAGCCGCCGCCGGACGCGCCCGAGCTCGCGCCGCGAGGTCACGCGGGGATCGAGATGGGCCGCGTCGACGGTCAGCGCCACGCCGCGGTATCCCAGGCGCTTGAGCACGCCGAGCGCGTCGTCAAGACGGTGGTGGGCGAAGCCGTTGGTGTTGTAGGCGAGGCGATACGGCGGACGGCGGCAGCGCACGGACCCGCGTTGCACCGCCGCGGCCACGCCTCAGTCCTTCGACCCGAAGAGCAGCCCGCGCGTCTTGCGCTGCCAGCGCACGATCTCGGTCTCGTACGGGATGATGAAATGCTCGGCCTCCTCGCGGCGGTCGTCGAGCGGCGACATGAACTCTGCGCCCTTCTCCGCCGCCTGGCACAGCAGGTCCTTCGCGCGCTTGCGGGCCTCGTTCTTCGTGAGGCCCGGCGGGAGCTTGCCGCGTTCGATGTCGGCCAGCAGCGTCTCGGCCTCCCGGGCGTAGCCCTTCGCCTCTTCCCAAAGCGCAGGGTCCACGAACTGCTTGTAGTAGCTGGCCGGCTGGCGCGGCTTGACGAGCTTCGCCTCCAGCGGCTTGCGCGCGGCCGGGTTGGCCGACTCCACACGCACGGGCGCGCTCGTGCCGCGCGGAGTGGCATCGATCAGACTCACCGACGGCTTCGGCTCGGGCCCGGTGCGAGCCTTCGCCCCGCCGGAGCTGGCGGCCACCGCCACCAGCACCACGACCCCCAGCACGCCCGCGACGATCCCGCCGATGAGCAGCCCCGATCGCTCGGTGCGACGGACGGGCTGACCCGCGCGCGTCGTGGGCCGTCCTCCGGCCATGGCGCGGCCGCGCGCCGTCGGCGGCCGCCGTCCCATCGCCGGCCCGCAACCGGTCGGCCGGCGGGATCCGGCCGGCGCCCTCGAACTCGTGGGACGACGGGAAGCGTCTCGATGACTGCCGTACTCTCTGGCCATGGAATCGCCTCGCTCAACGGGTCGGGTGGGGATGGGACCGGATGCGACCTTCCGAAGCCGGTGCTCTGGTGCCGGAAATGCTGGTGCCGGAAATGCTCGCGCATCCTCGGGACCCGCGCAAGGACAACTTCCCGCGGTTCGCGCGGGGTTGCGGTCGCGCTCCCCGTAGCGATAGATCGGCTTGCGGCGGCGGTTTCCCCTGCTTTTTCCCCGCCGCAGACCCGGGCAGGACGCTCCACGACAGCGCCGTGGCCCGCGGGCGCGGGCGCCGGGTCACGGCACCGGCTCGAAGGCCCACCCACCGGGAGCCCTTATTCCCTCACCAGGCGCGCCTTGTAGCCGCCGTCTCGAAATGCGTCCGGCAGCACGAGCTCCTCCGCCGCCAGCCGGAACCCCGGCGGGACGGAGCCCACCGCCGCGCTGTTCTCCTCCGCCTCGATGCTGCAGGTCGCGTAGACCAGCACGCCGCCGCGCCGCAGCGCCGCGAGTCCGGCCCCCAGCAGCTCGCGCTGGATCCGGGCCAGGGCCAGAATGTCCGCGGCGCGCAGCCGCCAGCGCGCTTCCTGCCGGCGCGCAAGCACCCCGGTGTTCGAGCACGGTGCGTCAACGAGCACCCGGTCGAAGCGCTCCGCCCATGCCGGGCCGAGCGCGGCGCCGTCCGCGGCCACGATATCTGCCCGATCGAGGAGGTCGAATCGGCTCAGGTTCTCCCGGACGCGCGCCAGCCGCCGCAAGGAGCGGTCCACCGCGACCACGCGCCCTTCGTCGCCCACCGCCCGGGCAAGCTGCACCGTCTTCGTGCCCGGCGCCGCCCCGAGCTCGAGCACGCGATCACCGCGCTGGACGCCGAGCCACGGCACGACCGACGCCGCGGTCTCGTCCTGGACCAGGAGGCGGCCGCTCCGGAACGGCCGGCTGCGGAACAGCCGTGCGGCCCCCTCCCGGATCCGCAGACCGTGCGGCGTCGGCTCGGCCACGATCCCGTCCGCCGCCAGCGCTGCGCGCACCGCCTGCGCGTCGCCGCGAGCCGGGTCGATCCAGCAGTGGAGCTCGGGGCGCCGGTTCTGGTCGGTCGCGAGCCAGCGGGTGCGGTCTTCGCCGAACGCGGCGATCCAGCGCTCGAGGAGCCAGACCGGCCAGGACAGGCGCGCGGCGAGGTTCTCCGCCGGCCGCTCGGCGGGATCCGGGAAGGCGCCGGGTGGTCCCCGCCAGGCGCGCTCCGGAGCCACCACCAGATCGCGGCACGGGTCGGCCGCCTCGGACGCCACCGCCTCGATCCGCCACTCGCGCTGGATCCGGCGCAGGACCGCGTTGGCGAGCCGGGCGCCGCCGGAGCCGAACGCGGCCCCGGCCTGACGGACGGCGGCGTCCACCGCGACCCGGTCCGGCACATGCTCGAGAAACGCCATCTGGAAGACGCCCACGCGCAGGATCCAGCGAAGCCGGGGTTTCCAGCGCCCCCCCGCACGATACCGCTCCAGCACCTGGTCGAGGGCGCCGCGCCAGCGCGCCACGCCGTAGACGAGCTCGGTCAGCATGGCGCGCTCGGCTTCCTTCAAGCCGCGCGGGTAGATCGCGGCGAGCTCCTGCTCCAGGAAGCGGCCGTCGCGCTCCGCGCGCCAGAGCGCCTCGACTGCCCGGTCCCGGACTGGCTGGAGCATACTGCGATTTCCCGTCGCTCGGAGCGGCCGGCCCCCTGCTGCCGGCCCGACGCTCCCAACACCCGATGCGCGTCAGGCGAAACGCCCCCCGCCGCGGCCGCGGCCGCGCAGCAGTTCGACCCCCGTCATCTCGCGAGCCCCCGCGGGCACCAGCCGGACCACGAGCAGGTCCGGCGCTCCCTGCACGCGCACCCGGAGCGCCTCCTCCCCCTCGGGCCCGAGCACCGTCCCGGCCGGCACCGCAACCGGCGACGCTCCCGCGGCCACCGCGGTGCGGGTAATGCGCACGCCGAACCGCTCGCCCCGCTGCGACTCGTACTCGGCCACGGTCCCGGGATGCGGGGTCAGCGCTCGCACCTGGTCATGGAGCTCCGCCGCCGGCCGGTCCCACCGCAGCCGCCGCTCGGCGGCGCCGATGCGCCCGACCTGCGTGGCGCGCGCCGCGTCCTGCGGTTCCGCGCGCGCCGAGCCAGCCTCGAGCGCGTCGAGCACGCTCTCGACCAGCGGGGCGCCCGCCGCCGCCAGCCGCGCCGCCAGCTCGCCCGCGCTGTCGTCCGGACCGATCGGGACCGCGCGACGCGTGAAGACCGGCCCGGCGTCCATGGTGCGCTCGACCCGGATCACGCTCACCCCCGTCTCGCGATCGCCGGCGCGGATCGCCGCGTAGATCGGGGCCGCGCCGCGGTATCGGGGCAGGAGCGAAGCGTGCAGGTTCACGAACCCGTGCGCCGGGATCGCCCGCAGCGCCCGCCCGAGGAACTGCCCGAAGGCGACCACCACGCCGGCGTCCGGACGACGGGAGCGGATCCACTCGAGGGCATCGGGGGCGTTGACGTCCGTGCTCTGGAGGAACGGCACTCCGGCGGCCAGCGCCGCGGTCTTCACCGGCGGTGCGGCGAGCCGCCGCTCGCGTCCCTTCGGCCGGTCCGGCTGGGTGACCACCCCCACCACGCGGTGATGCGCGCTGGCGAGAAGTGCGTCAAGGGTGGGAACGGCGAACTCCGCCGTGCCGAGGAACACCACGTCCATCGGGCTCAGCCTGCCCCGCCGCCGCGATCCGCCCGGGGCGCCGTCTCGTGCAGCACGTCCGTGGCCTCCCCCGCCTCGAACACCGGTGTCGCCTTGTCCTCCGCGGCCTCGAACACCGGCATTGCCGGCGCCGCGGGCACGGCCGCCGGGGCGGAGCCCGCGGCGCGCTCCATCGGCCGCTCGAGCAGGATGCGCCCGAACGGCTCCTCCTGGCGGGCGCGGAGGCGGCCCGCGCGCACGAGCTCAAGGATCGCGAGGAAGTAGGAGACCATGCGATAGCGGCTCTCGACGCCCTCCAAGAGCGCCTCCAGGTAGAACTTCCCGGTCCGGTGGAGGCGCCCGATGATCTCCTCCGTGTAGACGTGCATCGGCAGGTCTTCCCGGTTGAGGGGGATCAGCTCGTGGCCGGATCCCACCTCGCGCACGATGCGCGCGAACGCCTCCACCAGGTCCCACAGCTCGACCTCGAGGGTGCCCGGTTCCTCGTCGGGCTGGCCGGCCTCGGGCTCGCGATCCGGGCCGCGCTCGAACCGGAGGCTCCGCGCCGCGCGCCGCGCCTCGAGCTTCAAGGCCGCCTCCTTGAAGCGCTTGTACTCCAGCAGCCTCTGCACGAGCTCGCGGCGCGGGTCCTCGAGTTCCTCCTCCTCCTCGCCCGCCAGATCCACCTGCTGGGGCACCAGCATGCGCGCCTTGATCAGCATGAGCTGCGAGGCCATCACCAGGAAATCACCGACGTCGTCCAGTTCCATGAGGCACAGCACCTCCAGGTGCCCGAGAAACTGGTCCAGGATCCTGGAGATGGGGATGTCGTAGATGTCGATCTCCTCCTTCCGGATGAGGTAGAGGAGGAGATCGAGCGGGCCGGTGAACACGTCGAGCTCGACGCGGTAGCCCTCGCCGCCGTCCCCCAGGGCATCCTCGGCGCCGGCGGCCCCCGACCCGACCGGCTCGGCGTCCTCGGGCTCGCCCGGCCCCCACGCCGCGCTGCTTTCCCGCTCCGGGGCCATCCTGCGTTCCTCCCGGTTCACAGGCCGATCTGGCTCGCCAGACTGAAGATCTCCCGCACGGCCGCCACCGACACCTCGCGCGATAGCCCGAGCGCTGCCATCGAGAGCAGCGTGCCCTCCAGCAGGTAGCGGCCGAGATTCGCCGAGTAGAGCAGCACCAGCAGGATCAGGATGCCATAGAACCCCACGCGGCGATAGGCCTCGGCCACGGCGGCCGGAAGCAGCGCCGCCACCACGTGCGAGCCGTCCAGCGGCGGCACGGGCAGCAGGTTGAAGATCGCGAGCAGGGCGTTGACGAAGACCATGCCCACCAGCACGATCCCGAGGCCGCTGCGCGCCACCTCCTGCCAGCCCGCGCCGCCGAAGAGCAGATGGAAAAGCAGTGCATAGCCCGCCGCCTGGAGGACGTTGGCCGCCGGTCCGGCCAGGGTCACGATCAGGTCGTCGCGGCGGGGGCGGCGGAAGTTCGTCGGGTTGACGGGAACTGGCTTGGCACCGCCGAACGGAAACCCCAGGAACACCGTGGTCATGATCGGCATCAGGATCGACCAGACCGGATCGATGTGCACGATCGGATTGAGGGTGATCCGGCCCAGATCCCGGGCCGTGCTATCCCCGCACCACCACGCCGCGGCCGCGTGCCCGAGCTCGTGGAAGACTACGCTCATCAGGAACAGGAAGAAGAAGGCGGCGAGCAGCAGGATTGCGGATTCCATGGTCCACCCTTCGTCCCGGCGGCCGCCCGTGCCAGCACCCGTGGCTCGCCCGGGTTCATGCTCCCGCGGGCGCGCGCGCCGGCCTTCCGGCCGCCGGAACCGGGCACGAGGACCGCGTCCCGGGCCCGGGCAGCCCGCCGCGACCGGAACACCTTACAGGCCAATTCGCGGCAGGGCAAACGCCGCGCCCGTTTCGGGGGCCGCGCGGCCGCGGCCTTGCCACCGGTTGTCCGTCCGCTCCGGCGGCGGTAGAATCCTGCCTTGCCCGGATCGGGCGCCGGGCCCTGGCTCCGGCCGGCCGACCGGAGCTTCTCGCGAACGGTTCGCGGGCCCGGAGCAGGCGTCCCCTCTCGCCGCAGCGGCGGCCGACGGCCGGGGCCCGCGCAAACAGGCGGTTCAATCGATGGCAGACAGCCCCACTGGCGACCTCCTCGACCACGGCCGCGAGGTCATCCGCCAGGAGGCGCGCGCCCTCCTGTGGCTCACCGACCATCTCGACCACCGTTTCGAGACCGTGGTCAAGATGGTCCTCGCCTGCCAGGGACAGGTGGTGCTGACCGGCATGGGCAAGGCCGGGCTCGTGGCCCAGAAGGTCTCCGCCACCCTGGCCAGCACCGGCACGCCGTCGGCCTTCCTCCACCCGGCGGAGGCCTTTCACGGCGACCTCGGCCGGGTGCGCCCGAACGACCTCCTCATGGTGCTGTCCAACAGCGGCGAGACCGACGAGATCAAGCGCCTCATCAACCCCGTGAAGCGGCTCGGGGTCGCGATCGTCGCCATCACCTCCAACGGCCGCTCCACGCTGGCCGAGCACGCCGATGCCGTGCTCGAGATCGGCCACACCTACGAGGCCTGCCCTATCGGCCTGGCCCCCACCAGCAGCACGACCGCGATGCTGGCCATGGGCGACGCCGTGGCCATGACCGTGGCCCGGGCGCGCAACTTCAGCCGCGAGGACTTCGCCTTCTTCCACCCGGCGGGCGCCCTCGGGCGACAGCTCCTCCGGGTGCACGAGATCATGCGCAAGGGCCTCCACCACACGGTGGTGGACGAGGACCTGCTGTGCTGCCAGGCCCTCGAGCGCATCAACAGCACACCGGGCCGGCCGGGCGCCGCCGCCGTAGTCGACGCCGCCGGCGTGCTGGTCGGGATCATCACCGACGGCGACATCGTGCGCCAGCTCAGCGCCGGAAACCGCGACTTCCTCGACCGGCCCGTCAAGGAGCTGATGACGCGCGGCCCCAAGGTGGTCCACGTCGACCAGCTCGCCGCCGAAGCCTATCACATCCTGCAGGACAAGAAGGTCGACCAGCTGCCGGTCGTGGACGACGCCGGCCGCCCCGTGGGGCTGGTGGACGTGCAGGATCTCCTCGACATGGGGAAGGCCTGAGTCGCATGGCCGCCGCGCCGCCCGGCATCAAGATGCTCATCCTCGATGTGGACGGGGTCCTCACCGACGGCTCGATCATCCTCGATGACGACGGCCGCGAGTTCAAGGCGTTCCACTCGCGGGACGGTCTGGGTTTCCACCTGCTCCATCTGGCCGGGATTTCGGTCGCCCTCCTCTCGGGCCGCACGGCCGAGGTGGTCGCGCGGCGCGCTCGCCAGCTCCACATCGACGAGGTCCATCAGGGCGCCGGCGACAAGCTGGCGGTCTACCGCGGCCTGCTCGAAAAGCACGGCCTGAGCGACGCGGAGGTCTGCTACATGGGCGACGACCTCATCGATCTGGCGGTGATGCGGCGGGTGGGCTTCGCGGCCGCGCCTGCGGACGCCCATCCTCTGGTCCGCGCGGCGGCCCATTTCGTCGCGCCGTCGGCCGGCGGGCGCGGCGCCGTCCGGGATACAATCGAAGAGCTCCTCAAGGCCGCCGGGGCGTGGCCGGCGCTGCTGGAGACCTTCGACCCGTGAGCCGGTTGCTCCTCAGGTTCCTGGTCGTTCTCGCCCTCGGGCTGGCCGTCGTCTACGTCGCAGGCACGGGCGACACGGGCGGCGGCCCGCGCGAATCCCCCACCCTCGCGACCGGCCCGCTCGGCGACATGGGCACGCGCGTGCCGGGGCCGGCCGGCCGCGGCGGGGTGCAGCTGACCCCGATCCGCGACGTGGTCATCACCTTGCTCGAGACCGCCGCCGACGGTACCGGCGAGGCGTGGCCGGTGGGCGAGCTGCGCGGCAGCCGCGCCGAGTTCCGCACCCCGGAGCATCAGCGCATCGCCGACGCCGTCGCGGTCTACGCGCTGCGCGGCGCGGCCGATCCGGGCGCGCCGGGCCGGCGGAGCGTGTTCGACGCGGTGCTGCACCACCGGCCGCTCTCGGAGGACGACGCCGCCCGCGCCCGCGCCGCGGCGCGCGAGGAACGGCCCCCCACGGCGCTCGCCTATGTCCGCATCGAGGCCGCCGAGGCGGTGATCGAGACCCGGCCGGGAGCCCGGCAGGTCCAGTTCCTCGGCGGCCCCCCCGACGGCGTGGCCATCACGCTGTTCGAGGCCGACGGTACCGCCGTGCTCGAGGTGCGCACGGAGCGGCTGCTCTGCACCTATCCGGAGCTGCCCGTTCCGGACCGCCTGCTGATCACCTCGGACAAGCTCGTCCGCCTCTACACGCCCGATCGCCTCTACCGCCTCGAGGGCGAGGGATTCTGGGCGCTGCTCGAATCCGCCCCCCGGGCCGCCGGCCCCCCGTCCGACCGCTCCGGCAAGACCACGGAACCTCAGCACGGCCGCTTCGAGCTGCTGCGGCGCATCCACTTCGAGGCCGCCGAGGGCTTTCGCCGCGACCGCGCGGCGGACTCGCGGCAGATCCGGCGCGAACGAACCACCGTCACGGCCGACGGGCCGGCGGTGCTGGAGCTCCGGCAGTTCCGCACCGCGACCGACCGCAAGCGCATGGCGGTCGACACGTTCGAGCTCCACCGCGCGGTGCGGATCGTCGCCCGGTCCCACCTCGAAGATCCGGACCACGACCTCGTGGAGGACCTCGAGACGGACCTGGCCGCCGAGTTTCTCCGCTTGTGGATCGGCGCGGACGCGTTCGAGGCGGCCGAAGCGGTCGGCGACGTTCGCCTCCGCTCGGTGCTGCGCCGCACGCGCGCCGAGAACCCGCCGCACGTGCTCGAGAACACCACCGTCGCCACCGGCGAGCGCGCGCGCCTCGAGTACGCCGGGCAGCACCCGCACCGCGTGGAGATCCTCGCCTGGTCCGCGCGCCCCGTGCCCACGGGGCTGCTGCTCGCCGGGCCTTCGCACGTCGCGATCCCGGTCCATCGACCGCCCCACGTGGCGGGCGCCTTCCGCGATCCCGACACCGAGCACCTGAACTTCTCGGCCCGCTGCGACGGCAACCTGGTGGTGGAGAACCTCGATCGCGACCCGGCGATCCGGCACGCGCGGCTGATCCTGGAGCGCAACGTGCACATCGACCTCGACGCCCTGCAGCGCGCGCCGGAGCGCCATGCCGGCCCGGGCGAGCCGGCCGCCTTCACGCCGGCCTCCTCCAGCCTCTTCGCACGCGACCGCTTCGTGCTCACCCACCACGGCGAGCCCGCCTGTCGGGCCGAGTTCGCCGCCCGGGGCGCGGTGCGGACCGAGACGTTATTCGGCCGGCTCGAGGCCGACGCCGTCGACGGCTGGCTCGGCGATCGCGACCGCTGGCGGATCGAGGCGAACGGCCGGCCGTGTCTCGATCTGCCGCTGGCGTCGCGCTCGGCCCCGGAGGTCGCCCGGGCGCTCGAGGCCTTCGCGCTCACGCCCGCGGGCCCGGCGGCGCGGCCCGCCGAGGCCAGCGGCCGCCTCACCGTGGAGGGACAGCGCGCCGTCCTCGAGGCACACCCGCCGCCGGACGGCGCGGCGCGCGGCGCCGGCGGCGCAAGCGCCCGGTTCACCGGCGCCGTGCGGCTCACCCAGACGGAGCTCACCGCCGAGCCGATCGTGCTCTCCTGCGAGGATCTTCGCTTCGCGCTGTCCGCCGCGAGGTCGGCGGCCGGGCCCCAGCTGGAGCCGGGGTCCTTCGCCGCCGAGGGCGACGTGGTGCTGGAAGCGGGGACGAGCATCCGGGCCTCCGGCGACCGTCTCACCGTCGCCGTGGCGGCGCCGCCGGCCGACGCGGGCAAGGCCGCCCGCGCCGGCCGTCTTCGCCTCGAGGGCTTCCCGGCCTCCGTCTCCGCCGCCCCGCACACTGGTGACGCGGTGCGCCTCGAGGGCCGCACGATCGACTACGACGGTCTGACGCGGACCGCGACGGCCCGCACCGGCGTCCTTGCCGTCCTGGTCCCGGCGAAGGGCGACTTCGTGCTGCCCGCCGCGGCGCCGCGAGCGACCGTGCTCCTGCGGGCGATCGAGCTCGAAGCCGAGGAGGCGACCGCGCAATGGGACGAGCACAACGTCGTCCGCGGCTTTCGCGCGGCGCAGGCCGTGCGCATCCGGGGCTTCGACCGGCCTGCGGGACGCGCCGCCGGCACGGCGGCGCCGTCCCCGCGGCTGGTCCAGTGGGCGGAGGGCGACGAGCTCGTCTTCGAGGTGCTGGACGACGATGCGGCCGGGCCCGCCTCGATGCGCCGGCTCGTGCTACGCGGCAGCGTCGAGCAGCCGGTCCGCGCGGCCTGCCGCAATCCCGCGCTCCCCGAGGAGGACGACCTGCTGCTGGTCGTTCCGGTGCTCGTGCTCGCCGGCCCGAGCGCGCCGCCGGAGCTCACCGAAGTCCGCGGCTACGGCGCCGGCTCGGTCGCCTACCGTTCGCAGGACAACGTCTTCAGCAGCAGCACCCGCAGCGGGCCGCGCCGCGACCGGTCGCTCCACGCCCGCTTCGAGCGCGGCTTCGTGCTGCGCCGCCTGGCTCCCGAGAGCTTCCGGCTCGATCTGCTCGACGGCGGCGAGGTGGAGTCCTTCGATGCGGACGGCAAGCTCGAGGCGTGGCTCAAGGCTTCCGAGGCGCTCGGCCTCGTGCTCCAGACGACCGCGAAGGAACACGACGAGGATCTGGCCGCCGTCGAGCGCGGCTACGCCCGCGGGGACGTGCGCTTCCGCTACGGCGAGGACGCCCAGGGCGGCGGCGACGAGCTCTTCTGGGAGCGCGGCACCAGCCTGTTGACCCTGGCCGGATCGCCCGCCTGGGGCCAGCGCGCCGGCGAGCCGCGGCAGGAGTTCGACCGGATGACCTACAACCGGGCCACGCGGCGGTTCGACGTCTACCGCGGCGCGGGTCGGCTCCAGCAGCGCTTCGAGCGAAAGGAACAGCCCTGAAGGGACACCCGGCGGTGGGGATGGCCCCGGCGGTGCACCGGGAGCCGGTCGGGGCGGCGCGCGGCGCCCGCCGCTTCTTGCCCCCCGTTGCCGCCCGTGCGCTTGCCGTGGGCGGCCTGGTGCTCGCCGCCTGGCTCATGCTGGCCCCCCCGGCGGGCGGCCAGCTCGACCGGTTGCGTGGGATCAGCGGGGAGCTTGCGGATTTCGAGGTGCGCTACCGGTACGGCCGGCTGACGCTCTGGCAGCAGGGCGCCCGCCTGAACAAGCTCGCCGTCACCGAGGGTTTCGCGCTGGTCGCCCGGCCCCGCGGCGGCGCGCGCATGACGCTCCGCTCGGACTCGGCCGTGATCTGGATCGACCCGAACGTGAAGCTCCCCCTGCCGGGTCTGCCGCCGCCGCGCAACTTCGTGCCGCGGCCGTTCTACGAGGGCTCGCCGTCGCCGGGGCAATGGCTCGACCTCCGCGCCGTGCAGGCCATCTACGCCGAGGGCGACGTGTACCTCGACCTCGACGGCCAGGTGCTGCGCGCCGAGCGCCTGTTCTTCGACACCGTGCTCCAGCAGGTCGTCCTCGTGGATGGCTTCGCGTCCGGCGTGCTGCGCCAGGGGCCCGGGCGGCCCGCCATCCCGTTCCACGTGCGGGCCGAGGAGCTCCGGCTGGAGCTCGAACGCCCCGCCGAGGATCGCGGTCCGGACCCGCGCCCGCGCGCCCGGTTCCGCGCCCGCGGCTGCGCGGCCTCGTCGTGTGACTTCGGCATCCCCCACTACCACATCCACGCCAGCGACATCCGCATCGACCCATACGAGGACGACCACGTCACCGTGGCGCTCTCGAGCGCGACGCTCAACGTGCTGGGCCTTCCGGTCTTCTATCTTCCCTACCTGTGGGGCCGCTCCTCGCTCCTGGAGTACTTCCCGCTCCGCTCCGTCAGCGCCGGCTCGAGCCGTCGGTTCGGCACGTTCGTCTACACCGAATGGGGCGACGACATCCGCATGCGGGATGCCGACGGCCGCCGCCGCAAGTGGGGCTCCTGGCGACTCCACCTCGACAACCGCAACCGCCGGGGGCCGGCGGCTGGACTCGATCTCGACTACCGGACCGAGAACTACCACGGCGCGGTGACGGGCTACTACACCCGGGACGAGGGCACCGACCTCGCCGGCGGCACCGCGTTCGACCCCCCCGACAACGACCGCGGCTACTTTCGCTCGTTCCACCGCCAGCGGCTGCCCGGCGATGTCCAGCTCGACGTGGAGACCGCCTGGATCCGCGATCGCAACTTCCTCCACGAGTACTTCGAGGACGAGGCGCGCACCGGCAAGATCCAGGAGAACTACGCGCGGCTCAGCCGCGACTGGGACAACGCCACCTTCCGCCTCCTGGTGCGCCCCCGGGGGAACGATTTCTTCACGCAGGCCGAGCATCTGCCGCAGTTCACCGCCGCGCTGTACTCCCAGCCCCTCGTGCCGGGCGGTTTTCTCGCCACCAACCTCTACCTCGACGCCGAAGCCGAGGCGACCCATGCGCGGCTGCGCTTCGACGAAGCCTCGAACTGGCCGGATCTCAACGGCGACCGCGCCGGCATGGCGGCCGCGTTCGAGCTTCCCCTCCGGGTCGGTCCGTTGCACCTCGCGCCGTTCTTCAGCGGGAGCTACACCGGCTACCGCGCCACCCGCAAGCCCAGCGAGATTCCCCCGGTCGAAGTCGACGAGCCCGACGGGCGCCACACCTGGACCGCCGGGCTGCGCGCGCACATGCAGTTCTGGAAGGTCTATCGCGGCGCGCTGCTCGGTATGGATCTGCGCCACCTGATCGAGCCACAGTTGCTGTACACCAACACCTTCGACACCAGCTTGGAGCCCGCCGCGATCATCCCCCTGGACGACACCGCCCCCCCGGCCGAGTTCGAGGCGATCACCGTCCGCCTCCAGAACCGCCTGCAGGTCAAGCCCGGCCGCGATGTGCTCGACGTGCTGCAGTTCAACCTCGAGAACGTCTTCTACCCGGAGAAGGACCGCGACAACATGGGCCATACCGCCGGTTCGCTCTTCGCCGACCTGCGGGCAGGGGTGGCCCCGTTCCTGCTCCTGGCGGACGGGCGGTACGACTGGAACGAGCACGACCTCCTGCTTGGCAACGTCGGGATCCTGAGCGCGCTCGGTCCCCTTCCCGGCATCGCGCGCAGTCACGCCGCGCTCTACGTCGGCCACCGCTTCGCCCGGCGGATTTCCGACGTATTCACCGTCAACCTGCGCGCCGGTCTCGGTGACAAGTGGTCGGTGGCCACCTTCTTCCAGTACGACTACCGTGGGGACCGCGTCCTGAACCAGCGCTACGTCCTCGGCCGCTCCTTCCACCGCTTCCGGCTTGAAATGGAGTTCTACGACGACGGCGGCAGCGGGGACCACGGCTTCCGCATCAGGTTCGCCCCGGTGGAGTACTTCCAGCGCCGGCCGCGCAACCTCGACGCGCTGGCGGACGGGAGGTTCCTCGGCGACTACTGACACCGGCGCGCCGGCTTCGTCCCCCGCCGAGCTCGACCCGCGGTTCCCCGTCCGCTACCCGCTCGCCCCGTCATCGCGGCTCGGCTCGGGCGGCGCCGCCTTCGGTGCGGGCGCGCGCGGCGCGGCCGGGGGCTCCTCGGCGGTCGGCTCCACCGGAGGCAGCCGGGTCGGCCGGGTCGCGCCGTCCTCGATGTCGTCCTCGAGGCCCTTGACCCCCTTCTTGAACTCCACGATTCCCCGGCCCAGCGCGCGGCCCACCTCCGGCAAGCGCTTGCCGAAGAGCAGCAGCGCGATCACCAGGATGATGATGATCTCGACGGGGCCGGGGGTCCAGAAGCCGAGCACGTTCATCTTCTCTTGCACGAGCCGACGGGTCGAGTCGAGCGCCATGCTCGACCCGGTAAGTATGGCTCCGCGCCCCGGGGCGCGTCAACTCCCTGCGGGCCGCCCTCCTCGGGATCGGGCCCCTCCGGACGGGACCGCGCGGGCCCGCGTCGCGCCGGCCTCCGGCTCAATCGTCGTTTCTCTGCGGCTCGAGCTTGATTTCGCTCAGGACGCTCTCGTTCGCGAGATCGAACAGCTTCTCCCACTCGTCGTTGATCGGGTCGCTGAGCTCCGCGGCGGTTTTCTCGCCCGCCGCCTTCTTGCGCCGCACCACCAGTGGCGGGTCCTGCGGCGCCGCCGCGCCGTCGACCGAGAAGTGCTGGGCCAGGGTCTGGCGGAGCTCGCTTGCCAGGGCCACGTAGAGGTGAACCTCGCACCCGGAGCGCTCCTGCAGCTCCTCCAGAACCTCCTTCGCAATCGGGTGGGCCACGGCGACCGTCAGGATCCGGTCGAACCGGTCCAGCGGGGCGCACTGATGGCGGTGGAGGAAGTCTCGGGGGAAAAGCTCGAGGAGGTCCTTCGATATCGCGTAGCGCGTGACCTGGATGAACGGCAACTGAAACCGCTTGGCCAGGGTGCGCGCCACATCCCGCTCCGAGAGGAAGCCAAAGGAAACCAGCAGCTGTCCGATCGGCGCACCCGTCTTCTTCTGCTCCTGGAGCGCCTCGACGAGCTGGTCGGTCGTGACGAGGCCCTCCTCGATCAGAAGCTCGCCGAGCCGGTTGTGCTTCATCTTCTCGACGTACTTCATTCCGCATCTCCCCGCAGCGGGCGGGCTCGTCGCGCCGCTCTGGCCCTCCGCCCTGGCGCCGCGGCAAACGGCACGGTCGGCGGGCCGGCCTCTACGCCGACTGCACACGAGGAGTATCGGAACGAACTCGGGCGGAGTTGAGCGGCGCGGCCGGCCTGCTCGCCGACGGCGCCCCGCGGGCACTCAGATGTCGAGATTGCGCGCCTCCAGCGCGTTGTTCTCGATGAACTCTTTTCGCGGTTCGACATTCGTGCCCATCAGGATGGTGAAGATCTCCTCCGCTTTGATCGCATCCTGCAGCCGCACGCGCAGGAGTGCGCGGCGCGCCGGGTCCATCGTGGTCTGCCAGAGCTGGTCCGGATTCATCTCGCCCAGCCCCTTGAAGCGTTGGATGTCCACGCCGTCCTGGCCGAGGCGATGGAAGAGCCCGATGAGCGAGCGCAGGTCCCCGAGGCGATGCTCCGTCCCGTCTTCCTCGGTCACGATCAAGTGCGTGTCCGCCCCGTTCTCGAAGAGCGCCGGGTCGAACCCGAGTCCCCGCAGTGTCGAGAGCAGCCCGGTGAGCTCGCGCGCCTC
>JAFGQW010000372.1 GCA_016935485.1 Planctomycetota bacterium
AGCACCCCGTTGATCAGGACGGCGGCCAGCCGCGTGGCCCGGTCCGCGAGCCGCGCCGCCGCCGCGGGCTCCCCGTAATGCGCGGCCCGCGCGGCCGCGGGAGCCGCGTACGGATTGTGCTCGTCGGCGGGCATGCGTGCCACAGGCTCGTACACGGATCCTCCCCGTTCGCTCTCAAGCGCCAGACCCGGATCCGGATCGACCGGAGCCGCCCATGATAAGGAATGCCCACCCGGCTCGCAACCCGGGGGCTGGAGGAGAGGAAACCCGGCAGCCGGGCGCCCGCGGGCGCCACCCGCCCGCGCCACCTCCGCGCGCGCACTTCGCGCGCGACACCCGCACGCTTACGCTTCACCGGAATCGGGGGTCAGACCCCAGTCGTCACCCCGCGGGCGCCATCCGCCCGCGCCACCTCCGCGCGCGCACCTCGCGCGCGACACCCGCACCCGCACGCGCACGTCTCTTCTCGTGCTCGTGCTCGTGCTCGCTCCTCTCTTCCGGAGCAGGGGTCAGACCCCGTTCCGAAGCGGAACGGCGTCAGACCCCAGTCGTCATTCCGCCCGCGCCACGCCAGCGCGCGCACCCCGCGCGCGACACTCGCACCCGCACCCCGGTCGTGCTCGTGGTCGGACCCTGGTCCCCGGGCGCCCGGTCTCAGAACGTCCAGTCGAGGGCGAGGACGACGTTCGTTCCGGGCTCGTTCACGCCCGAGCCATGGATGCGATAGTCCTCGTTGGTGAGGTTCTCCACGGCCACGGTCACGTTCAGGTTCTCCCGGAGGCGCGCGCCGCCGCGGAGCGTGACCACGGTGTAGCTCGGCGTGCCGCCCGGAGGGATGCGCTGAGTGTCTCTCTTGTCCGCGGAAGAGAGCTCCGAGGCCCGGCCGGAAACCATCACCAGCCCCTCGGCCCAGAGGCGGCCCTCCCGATCGTCCCAGCGCACTCCGAGGATCCCGGTGGGCGGCATCTGACGGTCCAGGGGCTCGCGTACCGAGACCGGCGCCGACGTGGGATAGGTTTTCACCTGGCTGTCCATCCAGGCGAAGCTCCCGAAAGCGGTGAACTCGGGCAGGAATCGCCAGCTCAGCGTCGCCTCGAATCCCCAGACGGAGCCATCGCCGGCGTTTTTCTTCGTGACCTCGATGTCGCTGCCGATGATGCGGCCGGTCGGCGTGCGCATGATCATGTCGTCGATCACGGTGTAGAACGCGCTTGCCTGTCCCGTGAAGTCGCCGTGGCGGGTCTTCAGACCGGCCTCGAAGGCGAGGAACTGCTCGGGCTCCAGCCCGGGAGAGGGCGTCTCGATCTCGCCCGAGCGCGCGGTGTCGAGCCGCGTGAGGTCGGAGAGGTTGGGCGCACGAAACCCCTGGGACACGCCGGCGAATGCCTGCCAGCGATCGGCGGCGTCGAGGCGGTAGCGGCCGCGGACGCTGGCCGTCGCCTCCTCGTAGTGGTCCTTCAGCGAGATCCGGGCGCCGGTCTGGGGATCGGCGACGTCGTGAGCGGAGGTGCGCGCGTACGTGTAGCGGCCGCCCAGGATCAGATCCAGCCGCTCCGTGACCGGGATTTCGTCCTGCAGGAACACGCCGGCGAGCGCGTAGTGCGCATCGTCGGCCACCGGCCCCTGGATGGCGCCGCCGAGAAAGCCGCCGCTCGCGTCGTAGCGGCGATTGAAGGAGTTCACGTTGTCGAAGTAGAAGTCCCCGCCCCAGGTCCAGCGACCCACGGCGCTCGGACTCTCGAGCTGGATCCACGCCCCGGTGGTGCGCACGGAGATGCCCTGGTTGTCGGCGCGGCCGTCGCTCCGCACCCGGGCCTGCCGCTCGTACTGTCCCTGGTAGGAGACGCTCGCCCGGATCGCGTCCACGAACCCGCCCAGATCGTGCGCGTGATACTGCAGGTAGGTCAGGTCGCGGTCCTGGTCGAAGACGTGCTTGCGCTCGTTGCCGACCGCGGTTCCCTCCCAGGAGATTCCGTAGACGGTGCGGTGGGTGCGCCACGCGTCGTCCTGGTCGACCCGCTGGTGGGCAAAGATGATCTTCTCGCTGGGGCCCAGCCGGTAGTCGAGCTTGAGGTCCGCGGCCCCTTCGTGGTAACCGGTCTTGCGCTGCCGGCCCACTTCGCGGCCGCCATCGAGATCGCCGAAGTCCTTGCCCGTGAGCCCCAGGAAGACAGCGAGGTCCTCTCCCAGGGGACCGCTGACCTCGGCGCGCGCGATGTGCGAATGCTCCGCGCTCGCGTAGCGGTAGTAGAGCCGGCGCTCCCAGTGGAAGCCGCTTTCGTCGTCGTGGTCCGGGCCCCGGGTCAGCGCGTGCACCGTGCCGCCAATGGCGTCGCTGCCGTACAGCACGGAGCCCGGCCCCTTCACCACCTCGAGCCGGTCGATCGAGAAGGGGTCGACCGTGTTGAAGTACTGGTTGGGGCCGTCGCGGAAGACGGAGTTGTTGACCCGGATGCCGTCGATGAGCATGAGGGTCCGGAAGCCCGTGAACCCGCGGAGGTAGGGCGAGCCCTGGCCGTAGGAGGTCTTCTGGACCATGACCCCTGGAATCTCCTCGAGCGCCTCGGGCAGGGTCCGCACCACCCGCCGGTCCCTCAGATCGTCGCGGTCGAGGAGCTCCACGATCGCCGGCACCGCGAAGGGGTCCTTCTCGGTCCGGGTGGCGGTCACCACGACCTTCGGCAGGACGACGGGTTCCCCGGACTTCCCCGCCTCCGCCGCCGGGCGATCCGCGGGGCGATCCGCGGGGACGGCGACGCCGCCCTCCTGGGCCCAGACGGGGGAAAGCAGGAGGGCGCAGGCGAGGAGAATGGGCAGGAAGCGCATCTTTCTTCGACTCCTTTGCTGATCGTGAGGTCGTCTTCTGAGGCGCACCGCGGGCAAAGGCGGCTGGAACGAGAGGTAGTTTCCGCGGGTTCGACCCGCCCGGAGTTCCGCGGGGCAAAACCACACGCCGTTCGTTGACCCGGCGGCGTCACACTGATAGCATCGGTGGTGCGTTCGCATCGGGGGGCGTCCCGCATCGGTCGCGGGGCGCGCCGGTGGCAATGGACCGGAGGGGGCGAGACCGCTCCACCTTCCTTCGGGGTTTCTGAGCAAGGAGAGGTCCCATGCGCAAGACAGCATTCCTGGTCGCGATCCTGCTTCTGGCTGGCCTCGTGACGGCCCAGCCCAGCTTCATCACCACGACGTTCGCCTCGAACAACTCCGGCTCCACCGACTGGGTGAACATGTTCGACGTGAACATCATCAACGCGAGCGGGCTGCAGATCCTGTCGCTGGACTTGAACATCTCCTCGACGAGCACGTTCGCGATCGCCGTGTACGTGACGCCGAACACCTACGTCGGCAACGACGGCAACCCGGCAGTCTGGAAGAAGGTCAGCCAGGGTACCGGGGTAGGCAAGGGTACGAATGTGCCCGCGCCGGTGGACGTGTCCGACTTCATCCTGACACCCGGCTCCTACGGGATGGGAATCCACTACACCGGCACCGGCATGGCCTACACCAACGGCACCGGCACGAACCAGAACTACCAGAATGCCGACATCGCGCTCCAGCTCGGGCTCGTGCGCGGCGGGTTCTTCACCGGCACGGTCTTCACGCCGCGCGTCTGGAACGGCACCATCTACTACATCCCGGCCGTCACGCTGGCGGGCTCGGGCTCGGGCGCGCCCGGCACGAACCTCGATTTCGCGCTGAGTGCCGGGGCGGACGCCGGGCTCGGCTACCAGATGGGGAGCTCCTTCGGCAACGGCCCGATCCCCATCGACAGCCGCAAGCTCGAGCTCTCGCTCGACGACCTCCTGGTGCTGAGCGCCTCGAGCGCGCTGCCGGCGGTCTTCCAGAACTACGCCGGTGTGCTCGACGCCTCGGGCAAAGCCGCGGCCCGGCTCAGCATTCCGAACGTACCCGCGCTGAAGGGAATCCGGATCTACACCGCCTTCGTGACCCTGAAGGCCACCGCGCCCTCCGGCATCGCGAGTATTTCCAACACGTTCCTGTTCACGATCCAGTAGGCGCGCGCCGCCGTATGCTGCCGAAAACCCCGCGGCCGGTTGACCCGGTCGCCGCGCCGAGGTACGATGGCAGGCGTTCGAGAGTCCTCTTCCCCGGGTTCTGTTCAAGGAGAGATCCCATGCGCAAAACAGTATTCGTGCTCGCCGTCCTGGTGCTGGCCGGTCTGGCGACGGCCCAGCCCAGCTTCATCACCACGATGTTCGCCTCGAACAACGGCGGTTCCACCGACTGGGTGAACATGTTCGACGTGAACATCATCAACCCGAGCGGACTCCAGATCCTCTCCCTGGACGTGAACATCTCCTCGACGAGCACGTTCGCGATCGCCGTGTACGTGACGCCGAACACGTACGTCGGCAACGACGGGAACCCGGCGGCCTGGACGAAGGTGAGCACGGGCAACGGGGTGGGCAAGGGGACAGACGTGCCCGCGCCGGTGGACGTGACGGACTTCATTCTCGCGCCCGGCTCCTACGGCATGGGCATCCACTACACCGGCGTGAGCATGCGCTACACCAACGGCACCGGAACGAACCAGAACTACCAGAATGCCGATATCGCGCTCCAGCTCGGGCTCGTCCGCGGCGGGTTCTTCACGGGTAGCACCTTCACCCCGCGCGTCTGGAACGGCACCATCTACTACATGCCGGCCGTCACGCTGACAGGCTCGGGCTCGGGCGCGCCCGGCACGAACCTCGACTTCGCGCTGAGCGCGGGAAGCGACGCCGGGCTCGGCTACCAGATGGGGAGCTCCTTCGGTACCGGCCCGATTCTCATCGACAGCCGCAAGCTCGAGCTCTCGCTCGACGACCTCCTGGTGCTGAGCGCTTCGGGCGCGCTGCCGACGGTCTTCCAGAATTATGCCGGCGTGCTCGACCCTTCGGGCAAGGCCGCGGCCCGGCTCAGCATTCCGAACCTGCCCGTGCTGAAGGGAATCCGGATCTACACCGCCTTCGTGACCCTGAAGGCCTCCGCGCCCTCTGGCATCGCGAGCATCTCCAACACGTTCATGTTCACGATCCAGTAGGCTTGCCGCGGCGCGTGACGGCGGCGCGAGCGCCGGGTGCGTCTGGAAGCTCCGGCGCGGCGCCCCTCAGACCTTGCTCCAGATGCGGGTGTTGAGATTCAGGTCCTCGACGATGCCGAGCGCGAGCTGAAGGTCCTCGAAGTAGGGCGCGACGGTTTCGAAGCCGAGAATCGAGCGGTAGAACCGCGGCTCGAAGAGCTCGCGACCGTAGCCGATCGCCACGTACACGCGCGAGCGGACGAAGGAGAGGTAGACCGGCCGTCCGGCCCGCCGGCGGAACTCCGTGATGCGCTCCATCAGGCTCGGGGAGAGAATGTAGCGGGCTTCGATCTGGTCGTCGCCGTAGACCACGAAGAGCCGCTCGAACTCGGGATCCTCGAGTTTCATGAGCTCACCGCGGGCGCGGTTGAAGGACTGCAGCATCTTGCCGATACCGCCGAGAAGCCGCTCGGCGGTATCGGGGAGCACAAGGGTCGTGCCGCGAAAGTTCTTGTGGAAACCGGCGGCAAAGAAGAGACCCCGGAAGATCGTGTGCCAGCTTCCACGGGTGCGGCCCTTGCGGTCGGTGCCGCGCGAGAGGTACTCGGTGTGGAGCTCGGAGAACTGGAGCTCGGTCCGGCCGACCCGGCCCCGGACGAGGTCGTCGCCGCGGTAGCGGTCCGGGGGCCGCGGGAAGATCTGCGAG
>JAFGQW010000072.1 GCA_016935485.1 Planctomycetota bacterium
ACCGGCCCGATCGACCGGCGCACGGACTACGAGGACACCGGTGGTCCCTTCTTCCTCGATGCCGCCGGGACCCGTCCCGATCCGATTCCGGACGATCTCGCGCTGTGGATGCGCACCGATCGCGGGCTGGTCGTGGTAGTCGGGTGCAGCCATGCGGGTCTGATCAACACGCTCGACCAGGCCCGGCGCGTGAGCGGCGAGTCGCGGCTGCACGCGGTCCTTGGGGGCTTCCACCTGGGCGGAGCGGCGGCCGAGCGGCTCGAACGGACGGCGCAAGCGCTGGAGGCGCTTGCCGTCGAGCAGGTCGTTCCGTGTCACTGCACCGGAGACGTGGCGGTCGAGTTCCTGAGGCAAGCCCTGGGCGCGCGCGTCGTGCCCGGTGCGGCCGGGGCATGCTACACCTTCGGTTCCGCGGCCGAGGACGGCGAGAGGGAGACGCACTCCAGGGGCTGGAATCGATGAGGAGGCATCCTGCCGGGAGGCGCGTGCGTTCACGGGTCGCTCGTCGCCCCGGCGAGCATGGCGGGATCCGAGATGTTCCGAGGCGCGGCGCGAGGCCGTGCGATTGCATGGAGAAAGGACAGTAGCATGGAAAAGACCGATGTCCTGGTCATCGGGGGCAGCGCGGCCGGTGTGGTCGTGGCCACGGTCGGGAAAGCGTTTCACCCGGACAAGGACGTGCTGGTCGTCCGCAAGGAGAAGCAGGTGCTCGTGCCCTGCGGCATCCCCTACATCTTCGGCTCTCTCGAGGCGAGTGATCAGAACCTGATTCCCGACGGGGCGCTGAGCCAGGCAGGGGTGCGGGTCCTCGTGGACGAGGTGGTCGCGATCGACCCCGAACACAGGACTTGCCGCACTGCCCGCGACACGGAGATCGGTTTCGAGAAGCTGGTGCTCGCGCTCGGCTCCACGCCCCTGGTCCCCGGCTGGCTCGAGGGCGCACACCTGAAGAACGTCTTCACCATTCCCAAGGACAAGGAGTACATCGACGCCGTGCTGCCGCAGCTGCACACCTCCCGCAAGGTGGTGATCCTCGGCGGGGGGTTCATCGGGGTCGAGGTCGGCGATGAGCTGAACAAGAAGGGCCACGACGTGACCATCGTCGAGATCCTGCCGCATGTGCTGGAAGCGGCCTTCGACGAGGAGATCGCGCGGCGCGCGGAGACCGTGCTCGCGGCGCGCGGCGTGAAGGTCCACACGGGCCACGGCGTCAAGAAGATCCTGGGCAACGGGAGTGTGACTGGCGTGCTGCTCCATGACGGTGCACGGCTCGAGGCCGATGCGGTCGTCGTCGCGATGGGCTACCGCCCCCAGACGGAGCTGGCGGCGCGAGCCGGGATCCCGCTCAACAAGCACGGCTTCATCCACGTCGACGAGTACATGAGGACCGAGAAACCGGACATCCTCGCGATCGGCGACTGCGCGGAGAAGAAGAGCTTCATCACCCGCACCTCGCGCGGCATCATGCTGGCTTCCACGGCGTGCGCGGAGGCGCGGGTGGCCGCCACGAATCTCTACCGGCTGTCGGCGGTCCGCGCCTTCGGCGGCACCATCGCGATCTACAGCACGGTGATCGGTGATACGGCGTTCGGCGTGGCCGGCGTGACGGAGAGTCTCGCGCGGGAGCGGGGGTTCGTGATCGTGACCGGTACCTTCGAGGGCGTGGACAAGCACCCCGGCACCCTTGCGGGCACGCACAAGCAGCTCGTGAAGCTGATCGCCGCGCGCGATTCGGGCGTGCTCCTCGGCGGCCAGGTGGCGGGCGGGGCCAGCACGGGGGAGCTGACGAACTTGATCGGGCTTGCGATCGAGAATCGCATGACGATCGATTCCATCCTGCTGGCGCAGATCGGGACGCATCCACTGCTGACCGCTCCCCCCACCGCCTACCCGTTGATCAAGGCGGCGGAGGTCATCGTGAAGAAGCGGTGCGGATACGCCTGAGCGGGAGGGGGCGCCGGGAGGACGATCCCGGCGAAGCCGGCGCTCCGTGCGGCTCGCGCCGAGGAGCGAGCGGCGGCGCGGGCCCTCAGATCGGCTCTGCCACGAGCACCCGGCGCAGGATCCACAGGAGCACGAGGCCGCCGACGAACGCGCCGAAATGGACGAGGTTGGCGCGGATCTGGCGGTGCTTGTTCACCTCCGGCACGAGATCGGAGGCGCCGATGTAGAGGAAGTTGCCGGCGGCGAACGGGACCAGGAAGCTCACGTCGATCCCGGCCGAGACGATCCACGCCACGATGCCGCCGAGCAGGAAGGTGAGGCCGGACAGCAGGTTGAGGAGGAGCGCCTTGTCCCGGCGCCAGCCGCCATGGATCAGCACCCCAAAGTCGCCCAGCTCCTGGGGGATCTCGTGCGCGGCGGCGGCGATCCAGGCGGTGATGCCGAGGCGAATGTCGATCAGGAAGACCCCCGCCACGCCGAGCCCGCCCAGGAAGTTGTGCAGGCCGTCGCCGATCAGGATCAGGTAGGTCAGCGGCTGCTTGCAATCCGACGACGCCCGGTGGCAGTGATGCCAGTGGAGGAACTGCTCCAGCAGGAAGAACGCGGTGAATCCGGCCAGCGTCCACAGGTAGATCGACTCCGGCCGCGGGATCTTCGCCGCGGCGGCCGGCAGCATGTGGAAGAACGCGCCGCCGAGGAGGGAGCCGGCGGCCAGCGCCACGAGCGGCATGATGAGCCGGTCCAGCGTCGCGGGCCGGAGCAGCAGGGTCAGGCTGCCCACCAGCGCGATCGCGCTCATGAGCATGCCGCTCGCCACGATCCACAGCAATGTCGTCATTGGATCGAGCTCTCCTCGCGGTGCCGGAGGGCCGCGCAGGCCGCACGGTCAGACTGCCGGCGAGCGTAGCGAGCGGGTGGGCTGGGGTCAAGGGCGCGGCGGCGACTTGCGTGCGACGACGATCGATCCGCGGGCGGCAGGTCGATGGGAATCGGGTGCGACCGGTCATCTGGGTCCGGCCACGACACGTCCGCTGCCGTGTCATGGAGAGGGCGCGCGAGAAGGTCAGTGAAGTCCGGCGCACGCGCCCACGCCTCGAGATCCGGTCGGTCGAGGCTGTCAGCAGCGGTCCTCGCCACGCTGGCCATGGCGCAATCCTCGCGTTCGGGTTCCGCTCGCGCGGAGCCGTCGACATTCCCGACGCGCGCGACGTCGGGCTGCGCTGTCGCCTCTGGCTGCTTGACCGGCGCATCCGGGCCCGATACGCTCGGCGCGGACCCGAAACAGGATCGCCAGGGCGGAGGCATCGCGGCGGAAAGAGAGGCGGCCGCGGCTGTGCCGTGGCGAACGGAAGACGAGCGATTGGAGGACCCCGTGGCTGAAGTGTACCGGCGGACCCGGACCGCACTCCGGGTCGTGCAGGTCATCGCCGGCGTCACCATTCCGATCGCGGGCTTCTTCTGGATCGCGGGACGGATCGACTGGCTCGGCGGTTGGTTCTACGTTGGCGTGGTGGTGGCCTGCCACGCGGTGAGCGCGCTGGTTCTGTGGCGGCGGAACCCGGAGCTGCTCTGGCGCCGCGGCTCGATCGGCCAAGGCACCCGGGCTTGGGACGCGATCTGCCTGGGTGGGTTGGGTGTCACATTCCTTGCTACCGTGGGCCTGGGGGCGCTCGATGCCGGGCGCCACGGCTGGTCAGCGATGCCTGCCGGACTGTGCCTGGTGGGAGCGCTCCTCTACGCCGGCTTCGTGGTGCTGCTGACGTGGTGCATGGTCGTCAACCCGCACTTCGAGAAGACGGTGCGCATCCAGCTCGATCGCGCCCACCGCGTCATCCAGACCGGCCCGTATCGCCTCGTCCGCCATCCGGGGTATGCTGGCTTGCTGCTCGGCTTCATCCTCGGCACGCCGCTGCTGCTCGGTTCCTGGTGGGCGTTCCTGCCTGCGCTCGGATCGCTCGGGATGATCGCGGTGCGCACCGCGCTCGAGGACCGGCTGCTCCGGGCCGAGCTGCCGGGATACCGCGAGTACGCCGAGCGCGTGCGTTACCGACTCGTGCCGGGCGTCTGGTAGCCACCCGCTCGGTGCGGCTGACGTCCGCCGCTCGAAGCCTTCTCGTGGATTGGACAACGGATCGAGACTGCTCCACTATCCGAGTACCACCTGGACCTGGTGCTCCCGAGCGTCGTCGGCCAGAGGAACCAGCGCTTCTCCCGCCAGCAAGGTTCCGTCCAGGCGGACCCGGGATACCCCACGGCAGACTCCCTTCGGGTTCTCGACGGTGATCCGGTAGAGCGTGTCGCGGTGACGGTAGGCGATCTCGTAGCATTTCCAGTCCTTGGGAATGCACGGATCGATGCGGAGGGCGGAACCTCGCTTCTGGAAGCCGAGAATCCACTCGAGGCCGGCGCGGTAGAGCCATCCCGCCGCCCCCGTGTACCATGTCCACCCCCCCCGGCCCTCGTGAGGAGGTTCGGAGTAAACGTCCGCTGCGATGGCATACGGCTCCACCTTGTAACGGTCAAGATCCGCCCGACCGCTCGTGTGGTGGATGGGATTCAGCAGGTTGAAGAGATTGGCGGCCTTGTCTCCCTCGCCCAGCATGGCGAAGGCGGCGACCGACCATATCGCGGCGTGGGTGTACTGTCCGCCGTTCTCCCGGATTCCGGGCAGGTATCCCTTGACGTATCCCGGGTCCAGAGAGGTCCGGTCGAACGGCGGGGAGAACAGGAGCAACAGCCCGCTTTCCCGCCGGACGAGCCGCCGCTCCACGGACGCCATGGCCTGGCGTGCCCGCTCCTCGCCGCCGCCGCCTGAAAGGACCGCCCAGGACTGGGGAATGGAATCGATCTGGCACTCGTCGTTCGCGGCCGAGCCGAGCGGCATCCCGTCGTCGAAGAAGGCTCGTTTGTACCACGCGCCGTCCCACGCCTCCCGCTCCAGCGCCGCCTCGAGAGAAGCGGCCTCCTTCCGCCACCGTGTCGCACGCACCGTCTCCCTGCGCGCGGCGGCGATGCCGGCGAACTCCTTCAGGTTCGCGAGGAGAAACCAGCCCAGCCACACACTCTCTCCGCGGCCTTCGTGTCCGACGCGATTCATGCCGTCGTTCCAATCCCCGGCCCCCATCAAGGGGAGGCCGTGCCGTCCCGTCTCGAGACTCCGGTCCAGGGCCCGGGCGCAGTGTTCGTACAGCGTCGCCCGATCCTCCGACTCCCTCGGCTCGAAGTAGGCTTCTTGCTGGTGCTCCTCGAGGGCCGCTCCGTCGAGCCAGGGAATCTCCACGTCGAGCACCGCCCGATCCTCGGTCGTCGTCAGATAGTGGGCCACCGCATACGGGAGCCAGAGGCGGTCGTCGGAGATCCGGGTCCGGACCCCGCGGCCGGTGGGGGGATGCCACCAGTGCTGGACGTCGCCTTCAGGGAATTGCCGGGCGGCGGCCCGCAGGAGGTGCGCGCGCGCGATCTCGGGCTTCGTCACCGCCAGCGCCATGACGTCCTGCAGCTGGTCGCGGAATCCGTACGCCCCTCCGGACTGGTAGAACGCCGAGCGGCCCCAGATCCGGCAGGAGAGCGTTTGATAGAGCAGCCAGCGGTTGAGGAGCAGATCCATGGCGGGGTCGGGAGTCTTGACCTGGACCACATCCAGCACCCGGTTCCACTGTTCCTGGGCTTCGCGGCAAACCGCGGCACAGTCCATCGCGCGGTAGCGCTCGACCAGGGAGCGCGCCTGCTCCTGGCTCTCCCCCTGTCCCAGGAAGAACAGCACCTCGGCGCGTTCCCCCGGTTCGAGCTCCACTTTCGTCTGCAGCGCGGCACACGGATCCAGGCCGGCTCCGACCTTCCCCGAGAACTCCGCGCCGCGCTCCAGCGACGCAGGGTGGTCGAGGCTCGCGTTGCGGCCGAGGAACTCGAGGCGATCGCCGGTCCAGGAGGTCTGGCGGCCGCCCAGGTCCGCGAAGGCGACCCGATTCGCAAACTCCCAGTTCCAGGCGCTATGCGCGAACATGGCTCCGGTCGCGGGGTCGATGTCGGTGACCACGAACGGCGCGGAGCCCGCGCGCGCCACCCCCAGCACCCACTCCGCGTAGGCGGTCACCGCAAGCCGGCGCTTGCGGCCAGACCGATTCTCCAGAAGGAGGCGCGAGATCTTGATCGGGTCCCGCAGCGGTACGAACTGCACGAGGTCCAGGGCGATGCCGTGGGAGGTGTGTTCGAACCGACTGTACCCCTGACCGTGCCGGATGACGTAGGGCCAGGCTTCTTCGCGAATGGGGAGACTGGTGGGCCCCCAGAGCCGACCACTGTCCTCATCGCGCACATAGAACGTCTCGCCCGGCGTGTCGCTGACGGGATCGTTCGACCAGGGCGTGAGCCGGTTCTCCCGGCTGTTCTCGGACCAGGTGAACCCCGCGCCGGATTCGGAGACCTGGAAGCCGAACCCCGGGTTGGCCACCACGTTGATCCAGGGAGCCGGGGGCCACTGCCCCCTGCCCAGCACCGTGACGTATTCGCGGCCGTCCGGTGTGAACCCGCCCAGGCCGTTGAAGAATTCGAGATCCAGTGCGGGGGGCGCAGCCGTCTCGGCCGTCGCGCGCGGGGAGCGGAGCCGAGGCGGGACCGGCCCCGGCCGCGACCGCAGCAGCCGCACCACTTGCTCGAACAGCGTGCCCCGGCGCGCCACAATCACCAAGCGCGCGGCCGAAAGCAGGAGAATCCGATCCGGCGGGGGCAGGAGGTCGGCCCGGAGCACGGATACGCCTCCCGGTCCCGCCTGCTTCTCGTGGCCGACCGCCGACTGGCTTGCCCGCACCATGGCTTCGAGGGACTCCTGGAGATCCTGCGTGTAGGAGCTTGCCTTGGCATTGAGGATCACCAGATCGGCGGCGATCCCCTTCAGGTGCCAGTACTCGTGCGCCCGCAGGAGCTGCCTCACGACGTCCCGCTCCGCGTCCTCCTCGATGCGCACCAGGGCGATCGGAAGATCGCCGGAGATGGCGTAGGTCCAGAGCCCGGGCGGGCCCTTGCGGTTCCTGGCCAGCAACTGGGGGGTGGCGCGCAATGTGGAATCGGTGTACAGCAGGCGATTGGCCAGGCGCTGGAAGAGATGCGCCTCGGTGCGGGTGATCCGGAGATGATGCAGCTGAACCTGGGCCTGCGTCCAGGCCAGCGAGCTTTCTCGCTCGAACGTCGCCGGCTGGCGGTACTTCTCCGCAATCTCCAATGCCTCTTGCCGGGAAGCGGCCACCAGCGTCGTGAACACCAGATCGACCGACCTTCCGGCGGGAATGGCCACGCGGTGCCTCAGGCTCACAATCGGATCCAGAACCGTTCCTGCCGTGTTCGAAAGAGGCTTGCCGTCCACCACGGCGAGCGGCGCACGGATCCCGCGGCCTCGGCCCAGAAAACGTGCGCGGTCGCTCTCGTACTGCAACGTGCCGACCGTCTTGCCCTCGACTGCGGCTAGATGGGCGAGCCAGACCTGGGGCTCGACGGCCGAACGAGGGCGCCGCGTGGCCAGCAAGGTCCCGAGCCTGGCCACGAACTCCGTCTTCACGAACAGGTTCGAGAACGCAGGGTGGGCCTCGTCCGCGCCCTGCGGCGCCAGCACGACCTCGGCATAGGACGTCACGTCGATTTCACGGTCGTGGTTCTCGAGGTTGGTCACCCGCAGCCGGCGAAGTTCGGCGTCGTCTTCGGGGGAAACCATGATCTCCAGGGCGATCGCAAGGGAGCGGTGTTGCTGCAGGATCTTGGCCCGATCCTCGGAATAGACGACTTCGTAGGCCTCGGCTTCGGTTCCGCTGGGCTGGAATCCGCCGGACCAGACGGCACCGGTCTCCGCATCCCGCAAGAAGAGGAACGAGCCCCAGCAGTCACGCGTGGTGTCTTCCCGCCAGCGGGTGACGGCCAGGTCCCGCCACCGGCTGAACCCGGAGCCCGCCGCGGTGACCATGACCGTGTAGCGACCGTTGGAAAGGAGATGGGTGCGGGGGGTGATGTCATGCGGCGATTCGAACCGACGCAGGGCGGCGGGAACGATGTCGCGTACGAGCGCGGCCTCCCGCACCTCTTCGCCGCGGGGGCGGGTCACGGGTACGGCGCGCGGCGTTCGCTCCTGGAGCAGGAGCTCCGCCGCCTGCACCAGCGGATGGGCGTGAAAACGCCTCTGCGTGAGGCCGTCGTGAACCACGTTGCCCAGGGCCGCGAGGGTCATCCCCTGGTGATGCGCCATGTACGCTCGGACCACGGCCACCCGGGCCTGTTCCGGCAACCTCGAGGGCGTGTAGTCGAGCGCTTCATAGAACCCGTAAGCACCGCGGGCGCCGGCTTCCTCGAGGCGGGCGAAGTTGTTCAGCGCGGCCCTGGGCTTCACCATGGCGGCGAGTGCGGTGGCGTAGGGAGCCACCACCATGTCCTCGAACAACCCGCGCTTGAGCCCCAGGCCGGGCACGCCGAAATCCGAGTACTGGTAGGTGAGATGGGCGTCGCGAACGTTGTAGGCCGATTCGGAAACCCCCCACGGAACCCCCCGCTCCGCGCCGTATCGGATCTGGCGCTCCACCACGAGGCGGCAGGTGAGGTCCAGGAGACTCTGGGCAGGCTGCTGCATCACGAGGAGTGGCATCAGGTACTCGAACATGGACCCCGACCAGGAGACCAGGGCCGCACCACGCCCCACCGGGGTGAGCGACCGGCCGAGGAGGAACCAGTGCCGGGGAGACACGTCGCCCTTGGCGATGGCCACGAAGCTGGCCAACCTCGCCTCGGAGGCCAGCAGGTCGTAGCTGCTGGGATCGAGCGTGCCATCGGCTACGCGGTAGCCGATGGAGAACAGCCGGCGCGAGGCGTCGAAGAGGAAGCGGAAGTCCATGGTCTGGACCATGCTTTCAGCGAGGAGCGCGAGGGCGGAGAACCGGTGGTCGAGAGCCGTCGCCGCATCGGGCAAGCTCGTCTCGAGGTCGCGGGCGTGGCTCTGAACACAGTCCCGGACGGCTCGGGCCCAGGCCAGGACTTCGGATCGTGACCGGTCCTCGACGTCGCTCGAGAGTGTGCGGGCAACGTCCAGAATCCTCTCCGCCTCGGCCTGCAGTCTTGCCAGCCGTTCGCCCCATTCGGCAAGGGACGTCGGGGGATCCTCCAGCACCGCCGCCATCGCGGCGGCGGCCTTGCCGAGCCGATCCGCCGTGACCGTCTGCGTGCGCCGGGGACGCGCATCCTTCGCCACGGCAGCGAGCAGCAACTGCAGAGCGTCGCGGACTCCTTCCAGGATCGTCGGGTCGAGGGGCGGGCGGTGGATGAGATCGCGGCACGCTTGCGCCACGGCAATCAGGTGCCCGGCGAGATTGCCGCTGTCCACGGTGGAAATGTACATGGGCTCAAGCGGCCGGAGGTCCCGGGTGTCGTACCAGTTGCAAAAGTGGCCGCGAATGCGGCGCAGCTTGGCCATGGTCTCGAGCGTGGCTTCGAGCCGTTCCGCGGTTTCCAGAACTCCGATCCAGCCGAAGTCATGGGCGACCGTCGTGCTCAGGAGATACAGACCCAGATTGGTCGGCGAGGTGCGGTGCGCCTCGACGGGTTCGGGGTCTTCCTGGAAGTTGTCCGGCGGGAGGGCATGCTCCTCGTCGTCCACGAACGTCTCGAAGAAGCGCCAGGTCCGGCGCGCGATGAGCCGCAAGGAGCGGGTCTCCTGAGGGGAGAGGGTCTGGGTCTTCACGGGCCTTGCCGGGAGGCTGATCCGCCACGCGAGGGCGGGCGCCAGCACCCACAGCAGAACGAACGGCGCGGCCGCGGGCCAGGCTTCCGGCTTGAGGGCGACGAAGAGCACGCCGGTTGCGACGGCGAGAACCACGCTCCAGCGAAGGTGCCAGTAGAAGACCCGGAGCCGGAGGTCGGCCCCGTAGTCCGCCTGCGCCGCCGTCACCCACTCGAGGAGGTTCCGTTGGGTGAGGTAGAGCCGCCCGAGCGTGCGTACCACGGCATCGGCCATGAGCCATGCCTGGTGGGCCAGCATGGTGAGAGCCAGGAATGTCTGCGACAGGGCCACGCGGATATCGTGTCCCACGGCGTGCAGGTGGTTGCGCTTGGAAAAACCCGCACGCCGGGGGAGGATGCCGTCGAGAACCGGGATGACGGTCGGCACCGCGACGGATCCGATGAGCAGGCCGGTCCAGGGGAGGGCCGGAACGGCGGGGAGGATCCAGCCCGCCCCGGCCGCCAGCACCGAGAGCGGCGCCACGAGACTCCGGCGAAGATTGTCCACCATTTTCCAGCGGCCTCGGGTGGGGATGCCAGCCCGCTGCTTGCCCGCCGCGGCGCCGCGCGCGCGGCCCAGGATCCAGGGCAGGAGCTGCCAGTCGCCGCGCGCCCAGCGATGGTCGCGGCGGGCGGCCACGGCGTAGTTGGTGGGGAACTCCTCGAAAAGATCCACATCGGTCACCAACCCGGCCCGCGCGAACAAGCCCTCGAACAGGTCGTGGCTGAGGAGCATGTTCTCGGGGACCGTGCCCGCCAGCGCCGCTTCGAAGGCGTCGACGTCATAGATCCCTTTTCCTGTGTAGGACCCCTCCTTGAAGAGATCCTGGTAGACATCGGAGGCCGCGGCCGCGTACGGGTCCACGCCGCCGGGTCCCGAGACGATCCGCTGGTAGGCGGTGCTTGCCGGGCCGGTCGGCAAGCACGGCGTGATCCGGGGTTGCAGGACCGCGTATCCGTCGACGACGCGTCCCCTGCGGAGATCGAAGCGCGGCCGGTTCAACGGGTGCGCCGCGGCACCGACCAGGCGGTAGGCACTCGCCTTGGGAAGCCGCGTGTCGGCATCCAGGGTGATGACGTAGCGGACCCCTTGGGGCACCGCGGGCGGCGGTCCGGAGACCGGGATGAACGTGGTGTCCTTGGCGCCGCGCAGAAGCCGGTTCAGCTCGTGGAGCTTCCCTCGCTTCCGTTCCCAGCCCATCCACTTGCCTTCCTTCTCATTCCAGAGACGCCGACGATGCAGGAAGAAGAAGCGGTTCCCGGCTTCGGCCGGGCCCTCGTGTTTCTGGTTGAGGAGAGCGATGCCGTCGGCCAGCGCGGTGAGAAGATCTTCGTCGCCGGGCATGCGTTCGCAGCATGCGTCCGCCCAGTCGCTCAGGAGGGCGAAGTGGAGATGGCCTTCGGGATTCGCCAGATAGTGCACCTCGAGCCGCTCGAGGTGCCGTTCGGTATCGTCGCGGCTGGTGAGCAGCATCGGCACGACGACCAGGGTTCTGAGCTCCGGAGGCACGCCCTGGGCGAGCTCGAGCTTGGGGAGCAGCGCGGGTCGCAGGAGAAGCGGAACCAGGCGATGGACCAGAGACACGGCGATCTCCGAGGCGGGCACCAGGCCCAGGATTCCCAGCAGGACGAGGACCGAGAGGCCCGCTCCGACCGTCCAGGTGTGGAACAGCAGGCCGGAGAGCAGGAGGGCGGTGAGGACGGCGATCATTCCCAGATACCCAGCGGTTGCATGGGCCGACCCGAAGCGGCAAAGCCGCATGCGCAGCGGCACGTGAAACCCCAGACGCCTCTCGAAAGCCAATCTGCCCCGCGACAGCAGGTAGTACCCCGGGTCTTCCTCGGCACGCTCGGGAACACCGGCAAGCCCCGGTTGGCGTGCCCGCGCGTCCATCTCGACCCCGGCGTCAGCCGCCGCCGCGTTGCGCTGGGCCGCGCTCCTGGCCATGAGGATACTTTCCCGCGCCACCTCGATCTCGGATCGGTCCGAACCCCGGGAGAGCACTTCGATCTGGTCTCGGTAGTCGTTCCGCGTCGCGAAATCGAAGGCCGCGAACCCGAGAGCGGTTCGGAAGACCTCGTCTACCCGACTGACGCCCTCGAAGAACTCATGCCAGTCGATGGAGGACATCCAACGCATGCTGGTGATGATGTTGCGGACCGTGACATTGGCAGCGGCCTGGGAATGGTGCTCCTCAGAAACCACCTCATCCGCCGAGGTCCCCTGGGCGCGCAGCTTCTTGCTGAGCCAGACCAGGGCGGGCAGGACCGAAGGTCCCTGGTCACGAAGCCGCTGGACAAGCTGCACGGCGAACGAACGGTGCAGCGGGGCATCACCCAGACGCCCCAGGACTTCGTCGGCGTGCTCCGCCGGCCGCTCGCTCAGGCCCAGCAGGCGGTCCGCCAGCTCGTCGGCGGTGGCGCGCGCCTGCCGGGAGCGGACGATCAGCTGCGACAGCCGCCGCAGGTTCTCCACCAGGGCGACGCGGAGGTGGATGGCGATCGCCCAGAGCTCCCCGATGGTGAGCGGCTGGACGCGTTGGTAGGCGCGGACGAATCGCTGCAGCGTCTCCAGCTCGAATCGGCTGTCGGTATGGGCCACGTAGGCCCAGGCCAGCCCATAAACGCGCGGGTATCCCGCGAGGTGGCCGGCGGCGATCTTCGGCAGCCGGCGATAGTAGCCCCCCGGAAAGTGGTCCCGAACGTCCCGGATCTGTTGCTCGACCACGTGGAAGTTGTCGAGGATCCACTCCGCCGCGGGCGTGATCTCGCTTTTCTCCCGGACCGTCTGGGCGATGCTCCGGTACGCGGCCACGAGCGCCTGGGCGTTCTCGCGGATCCTCGGGAGAAGATTGCGTCCTTTGGCGGGCGCGGCGATCGTGCGCTGTGCCGTAGCCAGGCTCTCGGCGTGTTGCTCCAGGCGCTCGATGCCGAAGAGCTCGGCGCGGATCGGTTCTTCCCAGCGAGCGGGAGCGACGATGGCGGTGTCGTTCGCGTTCATTTCGAGCTTCCGTTCCGGGACGGCACCGGTCACGACGAGATGGTGGCAGTACTCACTCCGGTCAACGGCAAGTCGTTCTTCCCGTCGCCCCCGGTTCCTTCCGGCTCCGTTCGATCGTGGACGTGCCGGCCGTTCGAGCGAGACGCTCCGGAGCCGAGGCGCGTCGCGTGGAAGGGACGGGAGTTGGCCGGAACGTCAGCCCCGGGCGGGCTCCACCACCGGTGCGAGCGAGTAGCGGACTCGCTAACGGCGGCCATGGGGTACGCCGGCGCGGTCCCGGTCCGTTCCATCCGTTCGTGACTGGCCGACCGCCGTACGGGATCCTGGTTGGACTGGCGAGTCGAGCGTGTCGCACCCGGTGAGGATGGGTCGACTCCGCGTGAAGTGACGCTTCGTCGGGGTGCACTGGGTTTCCGGGAGGGAGAGAACTACACCACGCACGTTTCTCGGTCCGTCGTTCATTCTCCTCCGGACTCCGCCGACGCGTGCGCCGGTTGGCGCCGACGTCCCCTCGTAGCGAAAAACCCCGTCGGAGGGGATCAGGCGGTAGGCGGTTGGTTGGGGAGGGAAGACGATACCGCCTGATCCATCGCCTCCGACGGCGATTCGTACCTTCGACCGACGAGCGGTGCGGCCAGCGAACTGGCCAAAACCCGGGGTCACGGTCCGTCGCAGAACCGGGTCGGGGTGCCTCGCGATCACTCACTCCGTGGAGCGGAGAAGCTCGACACGCGCACGCCCTCGGGCCTGAGTCCCGGGGCCTGTCAGTAGCCCTTTAGCAAGGGCCGTGCCAAATGCTCTCCATGTGCTGTCCACCGGCCAGATCGAGCGTGGGACGAACCGTGCCCCGGATGAGGGTCGAACTCGGGCACGCCATCTACCCGCCCTTGGATTCGTCGAAGATCTCACCAGGCGCGGATGGACCTCGGGCAGGGAGACGGCGTCTGGCCGGAACCGAAGCAGGGCTGCCGGCTCGAGGCCCTGGCAACATGCGGCGGATGTCCCGCCTACCGTTGGGACCGGTTCGCCGTCTTGCTCTTTGCGTCCCGAGGCTGCCCGAGGAGGCCGTACTTCTTGAGCTTGCGGTACAGCGTCGCCGAGCCGATCCGGAGCTGTTCGGCGGAACGCGTCTGGTTTCCGCCGTTCCTCTCCAGCACCGCGAGAATGTACTCCTTCTCGACTTCGCTGAGCGGTTGCACCGTTCCCTCGTTGACCACCGGCTTGGGGAACGCCTGGCGGATCTCCTCGGGCAGATCCTCAAGCTCCACGCGACTACCCCGTGCAAGCACGACAGCGTACTCCATGGCGTTCTCCAGCTCGCGCACGTTGCCGGGCCACTCGTAGCGCAGGAGCTGATCGGCGGCACTCGGGGCCAGGCCGGATATCTCCCGAGTCATCCGCGCCGCCGCTTCCGCGAGCAGGACACGGGCGAGCGGCAGGATGTCGTCCCGGCGATCCCGGAGCGGCGGCACGTAGAGCTCGACGACCTTGAGCCGGTAATAGAGGTCCTGCCGGAAGGTGCCTTCGGCGACCCCGTGGGCGAGGTCGCGGTTGGTGGCGGCCAGGACGCGTACGTTCACCGGTCGGCTCCGGTTCTCGCCGACCCGACGGATCTCCCGCTCCTGAAGCACCCGCAAGAGCTTGACCTGCACGGCAGGAGAAACCTCACCGATCTCGTCCAGGAGCAGGGTTCCGCGGCTGGCCGCCTCGAACAGGCCGGGCCGATCCGAAGCCGCACCGGTGAACGCCCCGCGCGCGTGCCCGAAAAGCTCACTTTCGAGGAGCGTTTCGGTGATGGCGCCGCAGTTGACGGCGATGAACGGCCCTACCGCGCGTGTGGACTCGAGGTGAACCAGGCGCGCGATTCGTTCTTTGCCCACTCCGCTCTCGCCGGTGATGAGCACCGTGGCATCGACTTTCGCCACACGTCGTGCCAGGTCCACCATCTGCTGCATCTTCGGGCTCTTGGCGACAATCCCCAGCGGCACCTCCGCGTCGTGTATGATGGGTGTGGATCCCTGGCGGTGTGCTCGGAGCTTCTGCTCTGCCGCCTTCAGGTTCTCCGTGACTCGGCTGAGGGAAACATCGAGGCATTCCTTGAGGCGCCCGGAGTCGAAGAACGCCAGCTCTTCGGCGCGTTCGTCTCCCCACTCCGCGCGCGTACGCCCCAGGAGGTGGCACGCCGCGTGGCCTTGGCCCAGACAACGGTCTTCGAGGACGTAGATCTCCGTGCCGACGGTGTGGCTGGCGTAGCCGCTCATGAGACCGCAAATGGTCCAGCACACGCCCGAATCGGAGCGGCCGAGGTGCAAGAGATGCTGCTCGGCCTCGTAGGATGCCAGCAGCATCGCCCCTTCCTTGGTGAGCGGGTCCTCGTTTCCCGCCTGGGCACGGAACAGTCCCTCGAGGGTGTAGATGTGGGAGCCGGCACGACGCCATTCGTCGTTGTCCGCCCACTTGAATTCCCGTTGCATGGCCGCCGCCATGCGCCAGCCGTGGGCGAAGCCGAACTGCGTGAGCACCGCGCGCGCAGCGGTCAGCCCGAAGTTCTCGACGAGATACTGCCGCAAGAGCCCCATGGCGACGGCGTCGAGCAGGAGCGCGCGCTGGCCGGCGAAACGGATCACGCCCCCCTCCGGGTCCAGCTCCAGGAGCTCCGCGTGATGCAGATTCTCGACGCGCATCAGCCACCTCCATCAATCTGAAGGGACGGTACCTCATTCTGACCGAATCGGCAAGCGGAAAGCCGCCGACGCAAGGCAACCGCCGGCGGCCACGAGGAATTCGCACGTGGCCCGGAACTTGCGCCTGAACCGGCAGGCCTTGACGGGAACGCGGTCAAGCGCCCGGAACATCCCGTGAAAACCGGGGAATCGAGCCGGACGAAACCACGAGCCAGCAGCATCGTGGCCACAACATGCCGGTCTTGAACCGAAGCAGCTGCGAAGCGGCAACCAGCCGTGATGTTCACGGCGCCCCCCCCTCGTCTTTCATGAGATCGAGCACCTGGAAGGAACCTGATCATGCTGTGGACTCTTGCTACCGTGCTTCTGGTGTTGTGGTTGATTGGCCTTTTTACGTCCTACACGCTCGGCGGGGTGATCCACGTCCTGCTGGTGGTGGCCCTGGTCGTGGTGATCATCCGCCTGCTTCAGGGACGTAGGCTGATGGCGTAGCATCGCGTCGCAGGCACATGGCGGCCGCGGCCTGCGCGAGATGGGAAGAAGAACGCGTGCCGAAGCTTCGGCTGATCAGTTCGCGGAATCCCTGGAACGCACCGGTGCAGAACGATGTGACCCGCCGCGAGACGTTCGGCCGCAAGGCCACGTTCATGCGGGTCGGTCTCATGGTGGCGACGGGCGGCATCTTGGCGCTCGTTTGCAGCGGGTGCGGGCTGCTGGCGCACGTACTGGGGGGCGGGCCGGCGCAGGACACGCCGCGCCGGTTCGACGCGACGATGGGCGGCCAGCCGATCAATCAGGCGGAACTCGACGAGTTGACCCGCGCCTTCGCCGATCGCTACGTCGGCCTGCTCTCTTCCACCTGCGACGCCTTGAAGAAAGATAACGCCGACCTGGTGCAGCGCCGCGAAGCACAGGTGCTCCTGGCAGAATGCGCGACGAATGTCTATGACATCGCCAGCAATCCCGACGCTTTCACCCGCCTGCTCGACCTGATTGTCGTCACGACGCTGGTCAGCCAGGTTTGGATTGACGACAACAGGGTCGAGGAGGTTTTCCCGGACCGCCAGGAGATGCTGGTCCGTGCCCTGCACCACGGCCGAGTGGAGGCTTGGACGCTGGCCGCCCAGGTTCTCCGGCCCGACCAGCTCGACCTGCTGGACTACCTGCTGTGGGACTGGCGGCGGCACAACACGGTTATGGTCCGAACGTCATTTGTTCGCTTCTCCGATTTTGCCATCGGCCGGGGCAGGACCGCCGACGCCACGGTGGAATCGCCCGACTGGTTCTCCGTCGTCGAGGTGCTGGGTGTCGGCGATCTATTCTCCTCTGTCGGTCAAACCGGCCGGGCCGTCGATGAGGCCCGCCTGCTCAGCGAGCGGATCTTCTACTTTCTCAAGCGGTGGCCCACTCTGCTGCGGTGGCAGGTAGAGGCGCTGCAAGACGAGATGCTCGCCACCCCCGAGGTCGCCAAGACCATCGCCGACATGCATCGGCTGACCGATCAAGCCGAGCAACTGCCGAAGAACGTCGCGGCGGAGCGGCAGGCGATTCTCGCCGCCTTCGATGACCGCATGCATCGTGCAGACGCGACGGTCACCGACCTGAGAGCCGCCATGAGCGAGGCGAACGGCCTCGTCACCGCCCTGGGACCGACGAGCAAGTCGCTCAACGAGATGCTGAAGACGGCGGACGCCCTGGTCGCCCGGTTTGACAGGCCGGACCGGGGGGACGCTACCCAGCCGTCTCGTCCGTTCGACCTCCGAGAGTACACGGAGGCGGTGAAGGAACTAGCGGTGACCGCGGGAAAGATGAACGACTTGCTCGAGTCGTCGAACGACTTGCTTGGATCATCGGAATGGGACCGCCGAATTCAACAGGTGAACCAGTCAGCCGACGGGCGGATGAAGATAGCGGCCGAGCAAAGCCGACTGCTGGTGCAAGACTTCTTCCGGCGAACCTACGTGGCCCTGGCCGTTCTCTGGGTGATACTCATCGTCTGCTTCGTGGTTGTGTTCCTGCTCAGGTGGCGACTCAGGGCCGTCGCGAGCGACGCGGGAAAGCCAGGGCAGGGGAGCGGCGGCGAAGCCGGGCACGCAATGCGCCCGGCGACCAACGGGCGTGGCGCGGGCGGAAAGGGAATGTCCGAATGACCCGGCTCCTCTTGACCGTTGCCGTCGCCTCTGTTTGCGCCGTGGTGATGGGCTGTTCCGCGCTGCGTATGAGCGGCGCTCGCGGCCAAGGCGCCGACAAGGTGGACACCGCCCACCCGGCTCCCGAGGATGACGCAGACGCCACGTGCGTCTCACCCGACGGGCTGCCGTCGTACGAGCCCTTGGCCGGTCTCTCCGGAGAGATCACCAGCATCGGCGCGTCGACGACCACGAATCTGGTGGCGCGCGCTGCGGTCCGGTTCCGGCAAATGTATCCAAACGTGGCGATGCAAATCACTTCCGGCCTGACGAACATCGGCCCCTTGGCGCTCTTGGAGGGCCGGGCCGACATCGTGCCGATGAGCCGGGCACTCACGCCTCAGGAGATCCAGGATTTCACGGCGAAGTACGGCTACCCGCCCACCGAGATCAAGGTGGCCGCCGATGCGCTGGCGATCTTCCTCGAGAAGAGGAACCCGGTACCCGGGCTGACGCTTGAGCAGCTGGATGGGATCTTCTCCCGGACGCAGCGCCGGCGCGGCAGTTCGATCGAGACGTGGGGCCAGGCCGGACTGACACAGGAATGGGCCGATCGCCCGATCATTCTGTACGGATACAACTCCGAGGATGGCGCCCACCAGGTCTTTCAACAGGAAGTGCTGGAGGGGGGTGCATTTCGGGTGTCACTGCGGGTGCAGGGAGGAGGGTCATCGATTGTGCAAGGCGTTGCCGCGGTTCCGGGAGCTATCGGGTTTGCCAGCATCTTCTTCGCGTGCAAGCGAGTGCGGGCAGTCCCGATAGCGGGGGCAGATGGGAGCTTCCATGCCCCTACAGCGGAGAACGTCCGCAGTCACCGGTACCCGCTGAGCCGGTTCCTCTACATCTGCGTGAACAAGCCGCCGCGTCAACGGCTCGGTGGCCCGGTGGCTGAGTTCTTGCGATTCCTGCTCTCGCGAGAGGGGCAGCAGGTCGTTGCCGGCGGCGGGAATATCCCTCTCGATACGGCGACAGTGAAGGAATGCCGGCACGCACTGGCGAAGTGATCGCGCGGGCCCTTGCGCCCGTTTGGTCGGGCGAAGCCACGCTGCGTGAGCATCGCGTGAGAGCAGCGATCGGCCCGCAGTTCTCGACGAGATACTGCCGCAAGAACCCCATGGCCACGGCGTCGAGCAGGAACGCGCGCTGTTCCGCAATACGGATCGCGCTTCCCTCAGGGTCGAGCTCCATGAGCTCTTCGTGATACAGATTCTCGACGTGCATCGCCCACCTCCATCAGAGGGCACCTCCATCAGACTGAAGGAACTGCACCTCGCTCTGATCGAGCCCAGAAGCGGAAAACCGCCGACGCAATGCAACCGCCCGCAATCGCGAAAGATCTGCGTGTGGCTCGGAACTTGCTGTTGAAGCGGGCGTGGCACGAACGGAACGCGGTCCGGGTCACGGTAGGTCCCAGGGATTATGACGTCGCGCGCGCGGGGAGAGCGAGTAGCGCAAGGAAGCACGTACCTCTCGAACCGGCGCGATTCTTCGGGCAGAGTCGATCACGATTCGAGCCTGCTCGTGCGTCCGCGTCGCGCAGACGTCCGGGCACTGGACGCCGCCGGCGTAGTCACGTCCGTGCAGGTCGCGGGAGACCGTCTGCGTCCTGCTGTGGGGACGGAGCCCGGCCGCATCCTGCACGCCGGCCGGATTCATCCACGTACGGGGTGACTCTTGCGGTCGCGCCGCTCCTCGTTCGGATCGGAGCAAGCCGCCAGACAAGCCCTTGCGAAGGTCATTCGATGAACGCCCTGCTCGTGTACCCGCGTTTTCCCGTCACGTACTGGGGGTTTCAGTATGGACTGCGTCTCATCGGCAAACGTGCAGCACTCCCGCCGCTTGGCCTGATCACAGTGGCCGCGTTGCTGCCAAGGGACTGGCACGTTCGCCTGGTGGACCTCAACGTGGAGGCACTCGGCGACGATGACCTCCGCTGGGCCGACGTCGTGCTCACGGGCGGTCTCCTCATTCAGGTAGAGTCGCTGCGGGAAGTCATCGCACGTGCCCGCGCTTTCCAGCGCCCCGTGGCGGTCGGCGGACCGGCATCGACCACGAGCCCCGATCTCTTTGGCGATGCGGACGTGGTGTTCCAGGGCGAGGCCGAGGGTCGGATCGATGATCTGGTGCGCGCCTTGACCCGGCGACCGGGCCGCCACCTCGTTCTTGCAGCCGCGACGACCTTTCCGGACATGACGCGCGTTCCCGTGCCCCGGTTCGAGCTCCTCGATCTGGCAGAATACGCCTCCGTGAGCGTACAGTACTCGAGAGGTTGTCCACACCAGTGCGAGTTCTGCGATATCATCGAGATGTTCGGCCGCAAGCCGCGCGTGAAGACGTCCGACCAGGTGGTCGACGAGCTCGAAGCGATCCATCGATTGGGCTACAAGGGCACGCTCTTCTTCGTCGACGACAACTTCATCGGCAACAAGCCGGCGGTGAAGCGCTTGCTGCCCATCCTGCGCAACTGGCAGCGCAGGCGCGGGCATCCCTTCGAGTTCTATACCGAGGCAAGCATCGACCTGGCGGCCGATCCCGAGCTCATGCGTGGTATGGTGGATGCCGGGTTCTCGTCGGTCTTCCTCGGCATCGAGACGCCATCGGTCAAGGCGCTTGAGGAGGCGAAGAAACTCCAGAACCTGCGCCTCGATTCCTCCGCGGCGATCGAGCGGATCACGCGGGCGGGCCTCGAGGTCATGGGCGGGTTCATCGTCGGCTTCGACAGCGACGGGCCCGACATTTTCTCATTGCAGCGAGAGTTCCTCGCGCGCCAGCCGATCCCGCTCGCGATGATGGGCATACTGACGGCGATGCCCGGCACGGCACTGTGGCGCCGCCTCCGAGCCGAGGGGCGACTGCGCCAGCGGTCGAACGGAGATCAGTTTTCCCGCCCGAATTTCACCCCCGTGATGGACGAACGGGTGCTGTTGCGTGGCTACGCGGCGCTCCTGAAGTGGCTCTACTCGCCGCAGGCGTATTACAGCCGCTGCGAGGCGTATCTGAGGCGCGTGGGCTCCACCTCCGAGACGCGGTCGTCGACTCTCGGCGAAGTCCGCGCCTTGCTGCGTACGATCTGGCACGTCGGTGTCCTCAGTCCGCGTCGGCGTCTCTTCTGGCGGCTGATGATCAAGGCGATGCGGCGAGGCCGCACCCACGTACGGCGGGCGGTCGCCCATGCAGTACAGGGCGAACACCTCATACGGTATACGCGTGAGCACGTGGTGCCGCGCATGGAGCGCGCTCTTGCGGAGATCGATGCCGGCACGGAGTCCGACCCTCGAGGGCTCGAGTCGGACCGCGGCGGTTCGCCAGCGGGCACATCGTCTGTTCGCCTTCAGGCTGCTGGCAACCTCCGCCCTCCTGTCGTTCCGCAGGCAGGAGCCGGCTGGTGGTCAAACCTCTCCACCGGGGTGAACGGATGATCGTGCTGCGAAGGGCAACGGAACGTCGCCACGTCCGGAGTGGCAAGCAGGAGACCTGGCTCACGGTTTTCCCCTTGGACGGCCGTCCAGGCCCGGCTGTGGTTGCCTGCGAAGGCATCGCCAGTTTCAGCGAGATCCGGCTCCCACCCGGCGGCGGCTCCGGGTCGCATCGGCGTGAGGAAGCGGAGGCGGTGACCTACGTGTACATGGGTGCGCTTGCCCAGGAGGATTCGACGGGGCGCTCGGGAGTGCTTCAGGCGGGCGAGTTCCAGCGCATGACCACGGGCCGTCGCATCCGCCACAAGGAGACGAATGTGTCACGGACCGACTGGGTGCACGTCTTCCGGATCGTCCTGCACCCCTCGGAGGTCGGGCGTGATTCTGCGCACGAGCAGAAGCGTTACACGGCAGCGCAGCGGCACAACCTCCTGTGTCCGGTCGCCTCCCGGGACGGGCGGAAAGGATCGCTGCGCATCCACCAGGACGCCGTCATTTACTCGAGCATTCTCGACCCCGGCCATCACCTTTCCCACGAGCTCTTGCCCGGGCGGAGCGCCTGGCTTCATGTCGTGCGCGGCGAGGCGAGGCTGGATGACATCGTCCTGGCCGGAGGTGACGGCGCGGGCGTCACGACCGAGCCCTCGGTCTCCCTCACCGCCCAGGAGAACGCCGAGATCCTGCTCGTCGATCTGGGCCCCGCGCCGATCTTGTTCGGAAGCGGGACCGTCCGCTGAGCAGTGCCCAGGAGAGAAACGCGGAGACCTGCGCGGCGCGATAGCGCGGAACCGGGAGTCGAGAGGAACCGCAGTGCCATTCTTGAAGCGGACGTTCTTGCAGGGCTTGAGCGTGATCTTGCCCCTGTTCTTCACGCTGTACATCGTGTACTGGCTCGCCTCGTTGGCGGAGAAGAGCCTGGGAGCACTGATCGCTACGGTCCTGCCGCACGGGTTGCGCCTGCCCGGACTGGGTGTCGTGGCTGCGCTTTTCTGCGTGCTGGTCGCCGGCTTGGTCATGAAGTTGTGGTTTGCGCGATTGTTTCTGCGGTGGGCAGAAAGCCTCCTGGAGCGGGTACCGCTCGTCAAGACTCTCTACGGGTCGGTTCGGGATCTCATCACCTTCGCCGTGGGCTCCGGATCGAAGCCAGCCATGAAGCAAGTGGTAACGGTCGCCTTGTGCGGCGGAGGCGTGAAGCTGCTTGGCTTCGTCACACGCGAGGATTTCGGTGATCTTCCGCACGGCCTCGGCGGAGAGGAGGTCGTTGCCGTGTACCTGCCGATGAGCTACCAGATCGGGGGATTCACCATCCTGGTGCCGAAGTCGGAGACGCAGTCGATTGACATGAGTCTTGAAGATGCGATGCGATTCGCGATCACGGGCGGAGTTCACTCGGGGAACCCGCCTGGCGCCACGGAGTCACCATCGGGATAAGAGCGCCGGTGCAGGTCGGGCCTGACTACCGGCCTGTACGAGCGGCGTGGTCGCGGACAGCGAGGTGAGCCAATGCGGCCTCCTCCGCCGGCCGGTCCCCCCTGTGTCAGGGTAGTTGCCGCATGGGAAGGAGCGAGGAGGGGGCGCGGAGGAAGACGGTGCGCACGGCATGCATGATTCGCCGGCCGCAGGCCCGCGACAGCAGAGAGCTCCGCCGAGTCCGGCTCGGGGATCAGGACGGTGTAGATCTGAACTCGAGGGTCTACTCTTTGCTTGGTCGTCCCCGCTTGGCCCGTTTGAGGATCTCGGCCACCTGACGATCGTTCTTGATTTGGTTCTGCACCCCTCGGCGATGCTTCTCCCATTCCCGCTCGGTCGCCCAGACACGGCCGATCGTCCCGCAAGTAGAGCAAGGGCGTGTGATCCATCCTGTCGCAGAGCTGGCGTTCGTGGTCGAGATCTTGCCGCTTCCCTCGCAGTCCGGGCAGGTCGTTTCGAGGTACCCGATCTCCCGCGCATGTTGCTCTTGTTCGGCCGAAAGCAGGAAGGCTTCCCCGTTCATGTGAACCTACCTTTCGCCACGTTCCCAGCCACCGGGTCAAGCCTGGCAAGACGCCGACCTGGCCACCTCGGAAACGCGGGGGACCAATGATCGCGCCCGCCTCCGGGCGATGCCCTATCCTACGTGTCCGCCGGAGGGACATCCAGTGCGGCTGGCAACGGCTTCTCCTCGCGCGCCCTGGCTCCGGTCGATCCGGCCCAAGCTCGGCTTCGAAGTGCATCGATCCCGGGATCCAGCCCGCACGGCCGCTGCGACACCCAAGGCAACGGCGCCGGGTCCGAAGGTCTCCGGCGCCTGACTGCCGAGTGACTCTAGCAACGGTAGTACAACTCCCGAACGACTGTCATGACTTGGTTCTGCACCACCTCCTTCGTGATCTCATCGAGTCCGAAGGAACCGAAGGATCGCGTGCACTCCAAGTAGGGAATGGTGCTGTAGTCCACGTGGACTTTCTTCTCTTTCGGCACAGCTGTATAAGTGACGTTGGGAAGCGGCGTCTTTGGATCCCGCGGGAACTGGAGGCAAATGCGGAGCACGCCCGGAGGCGCGTCAACGTCCAGGTCCTTCACGATCGCCTGCCTCTGGTTCGCCTGAAACTCCTCCTCGAACTCCTTCAGCACGGGTTTGATGACGTCGTTGACACACTTGCGAAACTCGTCGTCGAACTCCTGCCGAAACCGGATCTCGGCCCTACCTTCTGCATCGATTCGCCCCTGGCCAGCGGCTTCTGCCGCGAAGCGGTTTCTCAGTTCGTTTCTCAAGCTCTCGTCCATGACAGTTCACCTTTCTCGACGCGGATTTCCAAAGCGACAGCGTCGGTTGGCTCCATTACCTCGCATTCTCCGAGTCTGCACTGCGCGCGCAAGGGAGCAGCAGGTCGCGGCCGCACCGCCCCAAGGCTCAGCCCGCCCATAACTCTCGCGACTGCAGCTGGTTGGGCCGCGGAAGCGGAGGTAGCCGTTGCGGGTCTTCCAGGGGATGTGGAGGCGGCGGATCAGCCTGCTGATGGGGATGGCGTTGCGCGGGCGGCGGAGCGTGTCGGGGGAATGTCGTTCCATGGCGGCGGCGTCATGGGCGCGGCGCGCGAGAGCGGTGCTGCGCTCCACGAGCCCGATGTTGTGACGCGTGGCTCGCAAACGCAGTGCCACGGCGCTGCGTAGCAGCTCGCCAGACCCCTCGAGCGCGAATTCAGTGCATTCCGGTACCTGCGGCCGCGACCGCGAATGCCGGGTGCACGGGCGCGAATGCGAAGCCGTGGCCGCGGCGGCGATCCGCGCGCTGCGCCATCACGGGGCGATCGTGAACGTGAGCGGATTGGAGATCGTGCTGAGGCCCGCCGTTCCCGTCCAGGTCACGAAGGCCGCGTGAAGAGCCAGGTTGACCAGGGCCGGCGCGTTCGGGATCACGAGCGACGCGCGGGCCATGCCAGACCCGTCGAGCACGCCCTGAAAGCCCCGGAAGAGCGACGGCACCAGGTTCTGCACCGTCACGAAGAACAGGCTGTCCGGCACCAGCGGGAGGAAGCGGTTCTGGAGCGCAATCCCGGGCTGGATGCCGGTCATGCTGAGCCCGAGCACGTAGGACTTGCCGGCGTCGGCGAGGGCGGAGATGTCGAGGGGAAACGCGGTGCCGAGGCGCGGCGCGGCCAGGCTCTTGAGCGATCCCACGGGGAACCTGTCGAGGAACAGCGTGTAGTTCGGCGTCGAGGCGGTCTCGTCCCCGACCTCGTAGGAGATGTGCAGTTCCACGCTGGCGCGGTTGAAGTACGGGAAGAGGGTGCCCCGGATCTGCGGATGCATGAAGTAGTTGAGCGTGTTCGCCGGCTTCGAGCCGGTGGTCATGAGCGTGGCGTACGGGGTGGGCGCCGGGTTGCCGTCGCGCCAGCGCAGCAGGCGAAAGGTCCCCGTGTCGAGATCGCGGTAGGTGAAGTAGAGCTCGCCGGTGGTCTCGTCGCACGCCGCGGCCAGGAAGGCGCAGTCATTGTCCTTGCCGCCCTGGCTCAGGTTCGTGCGCGTCGTCTTGCCCACGGCGATCGGACTGGACCACGCGGTGGTGATGCCGTCCCACTTGCGCAGCTCCCAGTAGGGGTCCGGTCCGCTGCTCACGCCGGGCGTCTCGACGCCGTACACGCAGTAGACGTTGCCGGCGAGGTCCGCGGCCAGGGCGGTGTAGAAGTCGGCGCCGGAGTTCGGGGTGCCGAACGTGGCCATGGCGCTCCAGGCGGGGCTCGACGCGCCGGGATCGATCCAGAGGTGGTAGTTGGACCAGCTCGCGCCGAAGTTGTAGAAACCGATGTGGAGGCGATCCAGGGCGTCCACGATCATGTGCATGTGCTCGAAGTTGAGCGAGGTGGCGAGCGGCGGGGAGAAGTTGTTGAAGACGTGGTCCGCAGCGTAGGGCACATTCGAGCGCTGGAGGAAACCGAGCCAGAATCCGGTGTTGGTGAGGATCCAGACCTGGTTCCGGGAATCGACGGCGATGCCGTTGTAGCGCTGGCGTCGGGCGGGACTGTTCAGCGCGACCTCCGGGCCCCAGGCCTGCCGGCTCGCGTCCCAGCGGAGGTAGTGATTCGACCACGAGTTGTCGTCGACGCCGACGTGGCACCAGACCAGATGCAGGTTGTCCTGATCGTCGATCGCGACGGCCGGCGAGTTGTTGCCGAGATCGGTCGCCGCGAGCGCCGCGAACCCGGTCTGCCACTGCATGTTCCAGGTGCGGCCACCGTCGGTGCTCCGCCCGACCGCGATGTCGTTCTGGGGCGGGCGGAACGGGTCCGTGTAGACCACGAAGAGATGGCCGGCCCTGCTCCGCACCATCGATTGCAGCCAGACCGTGCTCTGGTACGGGCGGTTCGCGCTGGTGTACATCGTGGTCTGCGCCGCGGCTGCTCCGGCCAGGAGCACCACGAATCCGCAGAAACTCGGACTTCTCATGGCGAGCTCGCCCTCCTTCCGTCCAGTTCGCCGGCCCCGGTCACCGGTCCGCCGTCTCCCACTTCCGCTTCAGCGTCGTCCCCTTGGCGACGTAGAACTTGTTCGGCGGCCCGGTGAGGCTCAGCTTGAAGATCGTTCCCCAGGGGTCCCACGCGAGCCCGGTCATCGCCTGCGCGTGGATCCGGATGTCCCGGGCGTTTCCCTTCAGCCGGACGGTCTCGGAGAACCCGGCGGTCTTCTTCCCCGAGCTCCAGGACTTCTTCTCGCCACCCTCCGTCCAGTTCAGATAGAACTTCGCCACGTACGCCCCGGAGTGCTTGAAGCCGATCCAGCCGTGGGGGTGGCGCTCGCAGACCAGCTCCGTGTAGTCCGTGGTGAAGCCGATCTTCGCGAGCCGCCGGTCCTTCAGGAACCGCAGGGTGTAGGCGATCGGCTCGCCCGGGTTGTTCTTGGAATAGAGCGCGTTCTTGCCCTGGATCACCTCGTGGAGGTCCTGGATCCGGGTGGCGTCGACGGCGCGGGCGTTCACCTCGGCGTTGCCGCCGATCGTGATCAGCGTGACCTTGCTGCGCTGGAGGGTGCGCTGGTGGTCGGCCGCCGCCGTGACCGTTCCTCCAAGGTACCGCAGCGCGCCTTCGATTGCCGTGTGGGAAGTCTCGGCGTCCGTTTCCAGCCGGAGCAGCAGGAGGCGGCCGTAGTCCACGCTGCTGACGTACACCGGCGGGGCCGCGGCGGTCGCCGCCGCGCGGATCTCGTCCAGCGTGACCTCCGGATGGAACACCGCGCCGGGGCGCGACGGCGCCTCGAACGAGACGGTGTAGAAGACCTGCTTGAAGAGGGCCATCGCGACCTTGCTCGAGCGCGTCGTGGTTGCCTGGAACTGCGCCGAGAGATCACCCTTGAGGCTCCAGTAGTTCAGCCCGAGCGAGGCCGCGAGCTGCTCCGCGCTGTAGACCATCGTCGCCACGTACTTCGAACGGGACTTGCTGACGTAGCCCTCGCGGTACTGGTGGTCGTTCCACCAGTCGAGCGCCTGATCGACCGCGGCCTGGACCGCGCCGTGGCTCGGCTGGTCCACGGCGAACACGCCGTGGCCGCCGATCCCGGGCAAATCCACGCTCAGCCACATCGGCGCCCGCCGGCCCGGCAGCGGAGTCGGCGTTCCCCGCACCAGATCGTCGTCGCCGCGCAGCAGCGCTCCCGGCCAGACCACCGAGTGCGTGGGGCTCAGGATCACGATGTCGTCGATGTTGCCCTCCAGCCGATGCTTGACCTGTTTGACGATGACGATCGCATGGCCGTCGTCCTGCGTCTCGTCCGGGAGCCTCCGGGCCGGCAGCGAGGTGTCGCCGACGCGCTCGGCCAGGATCTGGCGAGGGTCGTACCGGAGGCCGGCGAGATACCCGTCGACCTCGGGGCTCGAGACTTCTGCGGGTCGGGGCGGCGCCGGGACGAGGTCCGACCCCGGCCCGGGATCCGGCGGCGGCGAAGCCACACAGGCCACGAGGACAAGAGAAAGCGCCACAGTAGCGGCGGTTTTGCGGAGCATGGATCATCCCCCTCCGGTGCTCTGGAGCGGGAGCCCGACGCTCCCGGTCGCACGCCTCTGGTTCAGCACGGACCGTGACGTCCCGCACGATCTCGCACCCGGAGCACGAGGGTAGCGACCGGATGGGTCGAGATCAAGAGGCTCGCTCCGCGAGATCGCCGCGCCGGGACGGTCCTCCCCGATCGACCGTCCCGATGCCGCCGCTACAGCCGGAGCGGCACGGCGATGCGCACCCCCTCGGGCCGCGGCGCTTCAGCCGCGAGCTCGCCCCCCAGCTCGTAGCCGTCGGGGGGGGCGGGCAGCATGGCGGGCAGGCGCAGCACCACGTGGATCCAGTCGTTCGGCGCGAGATGGAGGCTGCCGTTCTTCGGGCTCACGACCTCGAGCTCGGCCGCCGGCGCGCCCCAGGCAAGCTCCTCGGTGAACACGAACCGCCAGTGCTTCTGGTCGGCCCTGCGCGTGAAGGCGGGCCGCAGCACCACCTTGAACCCCTTGGCCGCGCCGTCCTTGACGGTTACCGGGACCGAGGCGGCGTCGGCGCGCTGCGACACCCCCATGTTCAGCAGGGTCTTGCCGGTGTCGGCGTCGATCACCTGCAGCACACAGTCGGTAAAGAGCCCCCACGTCTCGCGGTCGAACTCCACACCCCAGCGGGCGTTCTTCGTGGCGCTGTCGAGCCGGACCGTGTGCGTGAAGACGTCGGTATCCTGCATCTCGACGACGCGGCGGTGGACGAAGCGATCGAAGCGGGCCTTCACCGTGCCGCGGAAGTGGGTCGCCTGGGTGGCGCGGATCGGCACGAGCAGCTGGCCGCGCGTGGGGCCGCCGGCCGGGCCGAACCTGGTCGGCGTGCCGAACTCCACGCCGGAGAGCTGGATCTGGAGATCGTAGCTCGCCGGAGTGCGGCTCCTCAGCGTCGAGAGCACCACCACCTCCCAGGTGCCCGGCACGACCTCGGGACCGGCGAGCGTGTGGCTCGCCTCGGTGCGGTCGACGAGCTCGGAGACCGGCCCGGCGGCGCCCCGGCCCACGCCGTCCGGGTCGTACAGCGCCGCGGCCAGATACGACGCCTTGCCGCCCTCGAGCATGCGCAGCCCCAGCGTGATCGCCTTGATGCCCGGCGGCACCTCGAAGAGCACGCGCTCGAAGCCGCCCGGGGCGACCTCGCCCGCCGCGCGGAAGCGCCCGCGGTTGTCCGGCGTGGTCCGGTGCGGCACCAGCACCGTCACGGGGATATCGAACTCGTGGATCGGAGCGCCGTCCAGGCGGTCGTCGCTCTTCCGGTAGGCGCCCACCCGGGCCGTGTAGAGCCCCGGTGCCTTGTCGGCGACGTCTACCATGATCCCGAGCGGTGCGGGCTGGTCGCCCTTGAGGTAGATCATCGGCTTGGTGAGCGAGATCCAGTCCACCTCGGGCCTAAGATCGAAGGCGCGGTAGAAACGGGCCTTGTCCTCGGCGCTCAGCTTCGGGGAGAACCCGGCCGACACCAGGCACTCCAGCACGTCGGTCGGCCGCGGGAGCGCGGGGGTGTGCCGCCAGTAGAGGGCGCCGAAGCCTGCGGCCGGACTGCGGTTCTGGATGCGGTACTCGCGCAGCACTCCGGCCTCGCCGCTCTCCGCGAGGAAACGGGCGTACTCATAGGCTGCCACGAGATCGAGCACGCCGCCGCCCTGGTCGAGCAGGGTCAGCCCGGGGACCGGCCGCGCCGTGTTCTTCACGGCGCGCAGCACGAGCGCGTTGTCGATCGGGTACTTCTTCTCGTGGCGCACCAGTCCGTCCACCAGGCGCGCGATGGCGCCGGCGGCCGCGGGCGAGGCCATGGACGTGCCGTTGTAGTGGTCGCGCTCGCCCCAGAGCGGCACCGTGGACGAGGCCGACCCGGGCGCCAGGATGTCCGGCTTGAAGGTGTCGCCGCCGCG
>JAFGQW010000373.1 GCA_016935485.1 Planctomycetota bacterium
GCGCTGCCGTTCCTGCCGGGGAAGAAGCGCGCGCTCGATCCCAAGATGCTCTTCGAGCTGGATCCGGCGAGCGCGGACAAGCGAATTCTCAAGGACCTTTGCATCACCTTCTTCCGCCACCCGAATGCGGAGATCCGCAAGCAGTGCGCGCGCGTGATGGCGGCGTTGCCCGGCGACCGGCAGGTGAAGGACGGGCTCTGGTCCTACATCCGCAGCGACCCCGAGGAAGCCGTGAGGACGGTGGCGGTCGACGCGTTGATCCAGCACGGCGATCGGTCCGACATTCCGGCCATCACCGATCTGTACCAGGGGCAGCCGTCGCTCCGGCCGGCAATTGACGAAGCGATCGAGGACTTCGCCTACACCGAGCTCAGGACGGCGATCGAAGGCCGGATGAAGCAGTAGCATGGCGGTGCGCGTTTCACCCCATCCGAACGACGGCCCGCTGAGTGCGCAGGCCGCGACGGTGACGGTATGCGTGTCCGCCCCCGGATGGACCACGCTGGCCGTCGTCATCCGCACACCGGACGGGACGCTCGTCCCGATCGCCCACGACCTGCTGAGCGACGGGAGCACCACGCTGCATCTCCCCCTGCCGCCGGGAGGAGTGCCTTCGGGTTCGCGCCTCATCCTCAAGCTGGTCGAGCCCTCCGGCCAGAAGACCGTCCTCCACTACAAGCTCCTCTGACCTGACGGCAGGTCCCGCACCATGCCAGAGGTCCGGGCAAACGCGCGGGCGTCGCCGCGCCGGAGCTTCCCGACGCGCACTCCGGAAGGAAAGCCCGTGCGCTCCAGCAGGGCATGCGCGCACCCCGCGGCAGGACCCGGTTGCAGGAAGAGAAACCGAAGTGGCAGTCTGCGCCCGCGTCAGCCGCCCCAGCGCGCGGCGAGCTGCCGGTAGACCTCGCGCCGGAACTCGATCGTCGCGTCGGCCACGCGCGCCGGCGCGATCCAGCGCCACTCGGCGAACTCGCCGGCCGACGCCCGGTGGAGGTCGATCGCGGATTCGGAGGCAGCGAGCCGGAACAGGAACCACCGGTGCACCTGGCCGCGCCCGAGCCGCTTTGAGCGCCATTGCGCCGGCAGCTCGTAGGCGAGCCAGCCGGGATACGTGTCGAGAAGCTCCACGGCGTGCGCGCGGATCCCGGTCTCCTCCTCGAGCTCGCGAAGGACGGCCACCTCGGGCTCCTCGCCGCGGCGGAGCCCCCCCTGCGGGAGCTGCCAAGCGCCGCGCTGCTCGGCGCGCTCGAAGACGAGGAACTCCCCGCGGTCGTTGCGCACCACCGCACCGACGCCGGCCCGGAAAAACTGTGCTTTGCGGCCCATGGTGGGAGCATCATACCGGCCGGGAAGCCCTCCGGTCAAATGCCCGCTCGCCGCGCCTCCGGAGGCAGCTCTTCGGAGCCGCGGACCTGGCCCGGCCCGAGCGGAGCGGGCACCGCCGGGCGGCGGCGTCCGTTGAACCGCCCCGGGGGAGGTTCTAAGGGGCCGTCGAAGCGTACCGTTGCGGGAGCGCGCCCATGGCCGAGATCCGAGGTTCCATCTTCCGCCGCACCCGGGCGATGGCCGCCACCATCGACGAGTTCCTGGACATGGTCGGGGAAGCGGGTCTGGCCTTCGAGAAGGGCGTCCACCACTACCTCGAGCACGGGCTGGACGCGGTGATCGAGGAGAAGCTCGCGCAGATCAGTCACCTCGAGGGCCGGGCCGACGCCCTGCAGCGCACCATCGAGACGGTCCTCCACACCGAGATGCTGATTCCGGACGCGCGCGGGGACGTGCTCAGCCTGCTCGACGATCTCGACAGCCTGCTCGACTCGATCAAGTCCGCCTTCCTGGCGCTCACGATCGAGCACCCGGCCATCCCGCGCGAGCATCACGACGCCATGCGGGAGCTCGTGACCGTGTCCACCCGGGCGGTGGCCTCCGCGGTGAGCGCTTCCCGCGCGTACTTCCGCGACATCCGCGCCGTGCGGGACCACATCCACAAGATCGCCTTCTTCGAGCGGGAGGCCGACCACACGGCGATCCGGCTCAACCGGCAGATCTTCGCCTCCGATCTCCCGCTCGAGCGCAAGATGCATCTGAGGGACTGCGTGCGGTCGATCGACGAGCTCGCCGACGAGGCCGAGGGGGTGGGCGACCACCTGGCGATCTACGCGGTCAAGCGGTCGCTCTGAGCCCGGAGGGGGGCGCGATGGAGCTCACCATCCTGCTGTTCCTCTCGAGCGGCCTGTTCCTCGGCTGGTCGCTGGGGGCCAACGACGCGGCCAATGTCTTCGGGACCGCGGTCGGCAGCCGCATGGTTCGCTTCGGCTCGGCGGCCGTGATCTGCGGCGTGTTCGTCATCCTCGGCGCCGTGATCGCCGGCGCCGGGCCCGCGCACGGGCTGGGGCAGCTCGGCGCGGTGAACACGCTGGCGGGCGCGTTCGTCGTGGCGCTGGCGGCCGCGCTGACCGTGTACGCGATGACCAAGCTGGGCCTGCCCGTCTCGACGACCCAGGCCGTCGTGGGCGCCATCGTGGGCTGGAACCTCTTCAGCGGCTCCCCCACCAACCTTACCGCGCTGGCCCGCATCGTCGGCACGTGGATCTCCGGGCCGATCCTCGGCGCGCTCGCCGCCTTTCTGCTCTACCGCGCCTTGCGCGGGCTGGCGAGCCACACGCGCATCCACATGCTCTGGCGGGATCTCTTCGCCCGGATCGGCCTGATCGCGGCCGGCGCGCTGGGCGCCTACAGCCTCGGCGCGAACAACGTCGCCAACGTGGTCGGCGTGTTCGTCCCGTCCTCGCCGTTCGTTCCCCTCGACGTGCTCGGCGCCTTCCAGCTGTCCCCCGGGCAGCTGCTCTTCCTGCTCGGCGGCATCGCCATCGCCGTGGGCGTGTTCTACTCCCGGCGGGTGATGCTGACCGTCGGCCGCGAGCTGCTGCCCGTCAGCCCCCTGGCCGCCTGGGTGGTCGTGGTCTCCCAGTCGCTCGTGCTCCTCCTGTTCTCGTCCACGACGCTCCGCCAGCTCATCGCCGACGCAGGCCTGCCGCCGCCGCCGCTGGTGCCCGTGTCGAGCTCGCAGGCGGTGGTCGGCGCGGTGATGGGCATCGGGCTCGCGCACGGGCTCAAGGGCATTCGCCAGGTCAAGTGGGCCGTGCTGGGCCACATTGCAGCCGGCTGGGTGGCCACGCCGGTGCTGGCCGCGATCGGCTGCTTCGTGCTGCTGTTCTTCCTCCAGAACGTCTTCCAGCAGCAGGTCCACCAGGAGCTTCGCTACCGGCTCGGCGCCGAGGCGCTCGAGCGGCTCCGGCAGCAGGAGGTGCCGGTCGGGGAGCTCCAGCCGATCGCGGGTCATGTGATCCCGGGCCGGACCGCGTTCCTGGAGGCGCTGCGCTCCCGGCGCCAGCTGCCCGGCCCGGAGGAGGACAAGGTGCTGGCCGCGGCCGAGCTCCATCCCATGCGGATCGCGCCGGCGCGGCTCGGCGTGCTGGACCCCGCACTCCTCGACGCCGACCAGATCGCCGCCGTGCGGAGCCTGGAGGGACAGGCCTTCGACCACAAGTGGCAGCTCGCCGAGGCGCTCGCCCGCGCCCACGTTTCCTGGCGTCCCCGGCCGGAGGCGCCGCACCATGCGCTCTTCAATGAGCGGCTCCGCGATCGGCTCGACTACCTCTACTGGACGTTCCGCATCCCGGTCGGCGCCTCACCCCATGCGCCATAGCGCCACGCCTTCCCGCGCTTCTTCTTCCTCGCGCTCGTCCTCGTGCTCATGCTCGCTCACCCGCACGCCGCACCCCTCGCCCCCACCCCGCCACGCGGCAATTTCTGGGGCCTGACCCCAAGAAACTGCAGCCTGCAACTTCTGGCGCCTGACCCCAAGAAATTGCAGCCTGCAACTTCTGGCGCCTGACCCCAAGGAATTGCACGCGCGCACCCGCACTCTTCCTTCCTTCGTCCCTGCGCAGTCTTCGTGTCTCCTTCGTGCCCTTCGTGGTTTCTCTTCTTCTTCTTCTTCTCCCGGCACCGCGCGCGCTCACGGCCCGATCGCGCGCGCCGGCCGCACGCCGAGATTGAGATCCCGGTACGCCGGGGCATCGTGTCCGCGCACCGAGGAGCGCGCGCGGTACGAGGAGTCGTAGAAGCCGCCGCCGCGATAGACGCGAAACCGCGCGTCCGCCGTCTCGCGCCGCCCGTCGCCCGGCGCCGGTGCGTGCTCGCCATAGGGCAAGTAGCTGTCCCGGCACCACTCCCAGACGTTGCCGTGCACGTCGTGCAGGCCGAACGGATTCGGCCGGTAGCTCCCGACCGGGGCGTGGCTCACGTAGCCGTCGCTGAGCCCCGGCTCCACGCGGATGTCCCGGGCGAAGTGCGCACTGGAGCCCTCATCCGCCAGGTTGGTGTGGCCGGCGAGCGCCCGCGGGTCTTCACCGGTGTGCCACGGCGTGCGGCTCTCGGCCCGGGCGGCGTACTCCCACTGCGCCTCGGTCGGCAGCACGAGCCCCAGGCGCCGCAGCGTCTCGCGGCATTCCTCCCAGCTCACCTGCTCGACGGGGTGAAGCCCCGTCACCTCCCGGTCACCGACGCGCTTACCGGGCACCCAGTAGCTCGGATTGGTGCCGGTGAACCGGACCCACTGCGCCTGCGTCATCTCGTACTTCGACAGGAAGAACGGCGCGAGCTCGACCCGGTGCACCGGCCCCTCGTCGGCGGCGGCCTGCGGGTCGAGCACGGTGGGCCCCGGCACTCCTGCCGGCCGCTCGCGCTCGGCCCCCATGGCGAATGTCCCGCCCGGCAGCAGCACCAGCACGACCCCGGTCTGCTCGGTCCGCTCGAGCCAGCCCGCCGCGTGACGCACCGGGATCGCTCCGCTCGGCAGGTGCGCGAACTCGAACAGGCCCGA
>JAFGQW010000374.1 GCA_016935485.1 Planctomycetota bacterium
CCGGAGCACGCCGCTCTCGTCCAGGATGCGCACGAACAGCGTCTCGAAGTCGCGCCGGCGCGCGGCGTCGCGCCACGCGAGCAGGCGCCGTGCGAACGGGTGATCCGGCTCCAGCTCCTGGAACCGCGCCACCTCGCCGAGCGGCACGCCGAAGAACGGAGTCACCCAGGCCCTCCCAAGCCGCGAGCGGTCGGCGGGCTCGGCGATCGCCCGGAGCAGATCGCGGATGTCACGGGCCTCGTCGGTCTGGAAAAGCCCTTCCTTGCGGTAGAAGGCGAACGGCACGCCGGCCGCCCGGAGAAACTCGCCCATGCGGTCGCACTCACGGTTCGTGCGGGTCATCACGAAGATGTCGCCGTAGCCGACCGCCGCGAGCGCGTCCTCGCGCTCCCCGACGCACAGCGCGCGGCGATCGACCAGATCCCGGATGGCGGCGGCGACCGCCCGGCCGAGGCGCTCGGCGCCCCGGCCCGCGCCGGGCTCCACCCGCAGCAGGCAGAGCGGCCGGACCGCCGCGCCGTCCGCCGCCACCGCGCGCAGCGCCGGGCGGCCGCATTCCACAGGTCGGTCGTAGCCGATGTGACGGCCCGTGAAGAACGCGTCCTGCCCGTCGCGAAGCAGCAGCGCATTGACGGCTGCGATCATCGCCGCGGTCGAGCGGTAATTCCGCGTGAGCGCGAGCCGCGCGCCGCCGGCCCCCACGATCGCCTCGCGCGCCCGGAGGTAGGCGCGCACGTCAGCGCCGCGAAAGGCGTAGATCGCCTGCTTCGGATCGCCCACGGTGTAGAGGCGGTGGCGCCCGCCGTCCTCGAAGAAGATCCGCCGGAAGATGTCCCACTGGACGCGGTCGGTGTCCTGGAACTCGTCGATGAGCGCGAAGCGGTAGCGCCGGCGGAGCGCCGCCGCGAGAGCCGGACCGTTCTCGCCCCGGAGCGCCTCGTGCACCAGCGCCAGCATGTCGCCGAAGTCGTAGAGGCCGCGGCGCTCCTTGTCGCGGGCAAACGCACGCGCCGCTTCGTCCCGGAAGGCGGCCAGCGCCACGGCCTTCAGCCGGTCGAGCGTCGCGATGCCCGACAGGATCGCGTCCAGGTCGGGCGCGAGGCCGCCGAAGTCGAACGCGCGGCGCTTCTCTGCGAGGTACTCCAGCGGTCTGGCGAGGCTCCGCCGGTCGCGAAAGAGGTCCACCGGCTCCGCCGCGCGGCGCACGACCTCGCCCAGCGCAGCGAGGTGCCGCTCGAGGGCGTCGCGCGAGTTCTTGCCCAGGCGCTTGCCCTTGCTCGTGACCTCGCCGAGGCCGCCGCGCAGCCGATCCACGCCCACCGCCCCGCAGAGGACCGCCGCCGCGGCCTCGACCGCCGCGATGTAGCGCTCCGCGCCGTCGGCATCCAGGATGCGCACGTCGGCGCGGACCGCCTGGTAGAGGCCCGCCGTGAGGGCGTCCATTCCGTGGCATGCCGCCCACCAGCGGAGCAGTGTCCGGAACGGCTCGCGGCAAGCCAGCACCGTACGGATCGTCCGACGCAGTACCTCCGCGAAGAGCCTCCTGCCGTCCACCAGCTCCTGCTCGAACAGGCGGCCGCCGTTGAAGGCGTTCTCGGTGAGCACGCCTCGGCAGAACGCGTGGATCGTCGCGATGGGAGCGAGATCGAACTGGCGGAGCGCGGCGTCGAGCTTCTCGCGGGCCGCCTCATCGAGCGTCCAGGCCGGCTCTCCGGGCGCGGCCTCGTTCCGATCCGGCGCTCGTAGCCGCGCAAGCAGGGCGCGCACCCGCATCCTGAGCTCGTGGGTCGCCCGGTCCGTGAAGGTGACCACGAGGATCTGCTCGATCGAGACCGGCTCGGTGAGCAGCAGCTCCACCAGCAGGTGCTCGAGCGCGTAGGTCTTTCCGGTGCCCGCGGAAGCCTCGATCACCGCGTGCCGATCGCGCGGGATCTCCTCCAGGATCGCCGGCTTGGGGTAGCGCGCCGCGGTCACGAAGCTACCCTCCGTCCCGCGGGAAGTGGCGGAAGCGGCGCGCGAGCATCGCCCGGCCCTCGCTCTCGGCCGGGCGCGGATAGGCGTCGGCGTTGCGGATCGGTCCGAAGCGGGAGCTGAGCTCCCGGAGCGAGACCGGGGTCGCCTCCGCAACGGTCGTCTTGTGCGCGAGCACCTTCTCCGCCCACTCGATCGGCAGCAAGTAGGCGTGCGGGCCGCCGAGGAGATCGGCGAGCACGTCAGCGAGCCACGTGCGCGCCTCGGCGCGCGTGACCGCCGGCAGCGTCCGCCGCTGTTTCGCCGCATCGGCCGGGCCCGCAACGAGGACCGCGACCCGGCGCTCCGTCGCCGCCGCCTCCGGGCCGGCGGCGGCCAGCACCATCTGATCCACGTAGCCCGCCGCGAAATCGCCCGGGACCGGCGCCCCGCGCACGACCGGGCGCACCGCCGTCGCGCGGTCCGGCGTGAGCGGCCCGGTCGTGCCGACGACCGCGACGCGCACGGTCGCCGTTCCGCCGGCGCCGTCGGGTCGCCCCACGTCGAACTCGAGCGCGTCCCGCGCCTCGTCGACGACGACATGCTCGACGCCGCCGCCGAACCGGACCGTCACGAGCCCCGTAGCGCCGGTCAGCGCGGCCAGGTTCTCGGTCCACCGCGCGAGCGCTGCCCGGTGCGCGCGCCCGGCGATCTCGCCGAAGAGCCCCGTCGGAACGCTCCCGCGCGCCTCGGCCAGCGCCACGCGCGGCGCGAGCGCCTCGAGGGCCGTGGGACCTCCGGGCCGGGCGGCGAGAAGCGCCTCGCGGAGCAGTACGGTCTCTGACAGTCGACTCGCGGCGAACGCCTCGTCCTCGACGGCGAGCGCGTCCTCGTCCTCGTCCTCGCGGATGCCGAGCACGTGGCCGGCCCAGCCCTGGAGCGGACACAGGAGGAACTTCCTCAGCTGCGAGAGCGTGACCTCCACGCGCGCGGGAAGCGGCGGCGCCGCCGGCGAAGCCGCCTCGAGAACCGGCAGCCCGAGCGGGCCGGCCAGCGCGGCCCGCACGGTCGGCGACAGTTCAGCGAGCTCCGCAACCGGCAGTCCCTGTGCGCGGCACGCGCGCCGGAAGTCCTCGCCGAGGCGGCGCGCCACGGCCTCGCGGCGCGCCGCGGGCGAGACGTTGGTGAGCGTGCGGTCCGGCCCGAAGTAGGCGGCGTCGTAGCGCCGCAGCGGATGGGCGATGCGGAGCGCCCGCACCCCCGCCGCCCCCACGTAGTCGTGCTCGAGCACCGCGAGAAGCTCGGCGATCACCGAGGAGCACTGGAGGCGCTCGCCGGTCCTGGCATCGCGGGCCACGTAGGAGAGCGTGAGGCGCTCGCGCGCCGAGAGCAGCGTCTCGAGAAAGAGGTAGCGGTCCTGCTCGCGCGCGTCGACGTCGCCCGGCGCGGGGCTGGCCGCGCGGAGGTCGAGGGGGCTGGTCGACGGTGCGGCGGGAAACGCGCTCTCGCCGAGCCCGGCCACGAAGATCGCCCGGAACGGGATGGCGCGCATCGGCCGGAGCGACGAGACCACCACGCCCTCGGCCAGGCGGCTGGTGGTGAGCTCCGCCAGGCGCGCGAGCGCGAAGTCGGCGGCCACGCGGCACGAGACCGGCGTGCCCTCGAGGTCGAGCTCCGCGAGCGCCGCGAGCGCCGCTCGGCAGCGCGCAATCTCACGCTCGTCCTCACCCGGAGCGTCCGGCGCGGGGCGCACGTAGGCGCTCACGAGCCGGCCGAAGTAGCCGGCCCACTGGCGGAGCGAAAGCCGCGCGCCGCGCGCCCAGCGCACGTCGGCGAGCAGCGCGCGGGCAAGCTGCACGAAGGCTGCCGCGGAGGCGACCGACGAGGACGGCACCTCCTCGGGGCGCAGCCGGCGGCCGCCGCCCTCGTAGAACCGCAGCTCGCCGCTCGGCTCGCCCGCCATGAACGCGCCGAGCGCCAGACGCCGGAGCCCCTGGTCCCAGTGGAAGAGGTCCTTGTCGATGTAGGTGCCGGCATGGTCGGCACGGTCGGCGCCGTGGAGGATGGCGGTGCGCTCGCACCACGCCACCCAGTCGGCCGGATCGGCATCGGGACAGCGCGCCGCCACGGCCGGGTGCGTGAGCACGCGCAGCACGTCCGGACGCGTGAGCCGCGTGAACGGCAGCGCGATCAGCTGCTCCACGGCCTCCACGACGCGACTGCCGCGCCCGCGCGCGACGTCGACGATCGTGAAGGGGAGATCGTGGGTCTCGGCGAAGACCGAGGCGATGTGCGTCTGGTAGGCCTCCAGGTCGCGGCGCGGCAGAAAGACCGCGATCTCGTGGAAACGCAGGCCGGGGTTCGCCTGGACCAGCGTCCAGATCTCGCCGGCGAGGATCTCCGCCTCGCGCCGGATGTCGGGACATTCGAGCACGCGGAGGGAGCCGTCGCGGGTGGACTCCGGAACGATGCGGGAGACCGTGCCCGCCAGCAGGTCGCGCTGGAGGGTGGCGAGCAGCGTCGGGGCACCGCCGGGCAGCGGCTCGGCGGCGGCGCGCGCGAGTGCCAGCGCGGACCGGCGCAAGCGCGCGAAGTCCTCGCGGCCGGCGCGGCCCCACAGCTCGGCGAGCGGCAAGCCGCCGGCCGCCGCACGGCGATCGGGGCAAGGCTCTAGGACGTAGCGCACCACCTCGCACCGCCGCGCCATGGCCTCGAGCAGCCGGTGGTACGTCTCGGCGAAGTAGGAGAAGCCGAAGACGTGGATGCGCGGCGGAAGCGCGGGCGCGGCGGCGATGGCGTCGAGGAGCGCGCAGGCGGGAGCGCGACGCTTGCCGCGGCCGGCGGCGGCGGCCCGCTCGAGCCGCCCGCCCGGGCCGAAGACGCGCCGCCAGAGCGCGCGCTGCCAGGTCTCCAGTTCCCGCCAGGGCGCGTCGGCGAGAACCGCGCGTCCTTCCCGCCAGGCGCCGATCATGTCGGGCCGGTTCAGCGCGTACTCCTCGAACAGGCGCGCCAGCCGGCCGGCGAGCTGGAAGGCGCGCCGCTCGCGCGTCTCCGTGCCGCCGTTCCCGCCGGCCGCGAGGTAGCGGAGCGCGGGCGCGATGTCGGAGTCGGGCGCGCCGTCCGGTCCGGCCTCGAGCAGCTCGTGCACCAGCAGCGCCTGGACGGCCGCGGAGTCGGGGACCTCGATCGGGAGGGGACGGCCCGGCACCGGCTCGCGCAGGAACTCGCGGAAGTACGCCAACCGAAGATTCGCGGCCACGCCGGTGCGGCGGGCGATCTCGGTCGCGAGGTGAGTGCGAATCGAGGCGGTCGAGACCACCACCGCCGGGGCGTGAAAGGGATCGCCACCCGCCTCGGCGCGCTCGCGCTCGAGGTGGTCCACCAGCGCCGCAGCCAGCTCCTCCATGCGGCTCGAGACGACGACTTTCATCATGGCGGCGGCGGTGCTCCGGGCCCGGGACCGACTCGACGCGGCCCGGCCGGTATCGTAACTGAAAAACGCCCCTGGGGCATTCTTTCCGGTTCCGCCGGTCCCTCTGCGGGGCGATTCTCGCATGGCGCCGGCCCTTGCGCGAATGGGTCCGTCTCGAATACAATCCGGTCGTGCGTCAGGGGAGCGCACCAGGATCCTCGTCGAGCCCGCCAGCGGGAAGACTGCGCTGCGACCGTGCGAAGCCGGCGCGGCGGTTGATGGCGGCGTAGAATCAGGAGATGCACCGTGATGAGCCGATTCGTTCTCCTGTCCGCGATGCTGGTCGGCGTCGGTCTGGTTCATCTGCCGTGCCCGTCCGGAAGCCGGGCGGCTGGCGATCTCCTCGCCCGGGAGGACCGCGCACCGGCGTGCTCAGCAGCGCCGGGCGACGCGCCGCACGAACACCGCCCGCACGGTCCCGCTGCCAGGGCCGCCGCCGTGCAGGCCGCCCTTACGAGCCTCCCGCTCCACTTCGTAGAGAACCGGGGGCTCGATCCGGCAAACGTGGCCTACACCGTCGACGGCGCGGACAAGTCCCTCTTCTTTGCGCCCGGCGGGATCACCTTCCGGCTGAAGGGCGAGGACCAGGCCTGGGTCGTGAAGCTCGACTTCGTCGGCGCCAACCCGGACGTGGCGCCGCAGGGCGAGGACCGCCAGCAAGCGATCGTCAGCTACTTCAGGGGACCGCGGCGGGACTGGAAAACGGGGCTCAGGACGTTCGCGAGGATCGTCTACCGCGCGCTCTGGCCCGGGATCGATCTGGTCTACTCGGGCACGGCGAACGAGCTCAAGTACGAGTTCGTGGTCGCGCCCGGCGCAGATCCCGCGCAGATCCAGCTCCGCTACCGGGGCGCGGAGAGTGTGGAGGTTACCGCGGCCAGTTCGCTGAAAGTGACGACCCCGGCCGGGAGCTTCGAGGACGCCGCGCCCGTCGCCTGGCAAGAGATCGACAGCCAGCGCGTGTCCGTGGCAATGGCGTACCGGCTCGATCCCGAGGCCGGCAAGGAGGTCGAGTTCGGCTTCGATCTCGGCGCCTATGACCCGGCGCATCCGCTCGTGCTGGATCCGGCCGTGCTGCTTTACTGCGGCTACGTCGGGGGCAGCGGCGCCGACGTGAGCCAGAGCATCGCCGTGGACGGCACCGGGAACGCCTACATCACCGGGTACACGGGCAGCACCGAGCAGACCTTCCCGGTCGCCGTCGGTCCCGATCTCACCCACAACGGCGGCGACGACGGCTTCGTGGCGAAGGTGAACGCGGCGGGCACCGCGCTCCTCTACTGCGGTTACATCGGCGGCAGCGGCACCGACTACGGGATCGCCATCGCCGTGGACGGCGCCGGGAACGCCTACGTCACCGGGCGCACGGACAGCACCGAGCAGACGTTCCCGGTCACTGTCGGTCCGGATCTCACCCACAACGGCGGTCTGGATGCGTTCGTGGCGAAGGTGAACGCGGCGGGCACCGCACTCCTGTACTGCGGTTACATCGGCGGCAGCGGCACCGAGTACGGCGGCATCGACATCGCCGTCGATGCGGCCGGAAACGCCTTCGTGAGCGGGCAGACGGCCAGCACCGAGCAGACCTTTCCGGTCACCGTCGGCCCCGATCTCACCCACAACGGCGGGTACGACGCCTTCGTGGCGAAGGTGAACCCCGCGGGCACCGCGCTCCTCTACTGCGGTTACCTCGGCGGCAGCGGCTACGAACGGGGCTTCGGCATCGCCGTCGATGCGGCCGGTAGCGTCTGGACCAGCGGCTACACGAGCAGCACCGAGCAGACCTTCCCGGTCACCGTCGGCCCCGATCTCACCCACAACGGCGGGTACGACGCGTTCGTGGCGAAGGTGGACGCCGCGGGCACCGCACTCCTCTACTGCGGCTACCTCGGCGGCACCGGCACCGAGTACGGGTACGGCATCGCCGTGGACGCGGCCGGCAACGCCTACCTGACCGGGCGGACGACCAGCACCGAGCAGACCTTCCCGGTCACCGTCGGCCCGGACCTCACCCACAACGGCGGCGATGACGCCTTCGTCACGAAAGTGAATGCGCAGGGCACCGGGCTCGATTACTGCGGGTACCTCGGCGGCAGCGGCGCCGACTACGGCTACGGGATCGCCGTGGACGCGCTCGGCAACGCCTGCGTCACCGGGTACACCAGCAGCGACGAGCAGACCTTCCCGGTCGTGGTCGGCCCGGACCTCACCCACAACGGCGGCGTCGACGGCTTCGTCGCGCGGGTGGCCGCACCGGGCACCGGGCTCCTCTCCTGCGGCTACCTCGGCGGCAGCGGCACCGACTACGGCAAGGAAATCGCCGTGGACGCGGCGGGAAACGCCTACGTCATCGCGCAGACAGCCAGCGACGAGCAGACCTTCCCGGTCGTGGTCGGCCCGGACCTCACCCACAACGGCGGCGACGACGTGGTCGTGGCGAAGATCACGGGCGCCTGCTTCCTGGCCGGCGGCGGCGCACCGACGCCGGGCGGGCAGGTGAACCTCGCGCTCTCCTCCTCGGCGGACGGCGGGCTCGTGTACCAGCTCGGCAGTTCCTTCGGCAGCGGTCCGATTGCGATCGACACGCGGCGGCTGGAGCTCTCGCCGGACGCGCTGTTCTTCCTCAGCGTTCTGGGCGCCGCGCCGGGAGTCTTCCAGAACTACCTCGGCGTGCTCGACGGCCAGGGCCAGGCGGCGGCGCGACTCGCGATTCCGGGCCTGCCGAGCTTGAAGGGCATTCGCGTCTACACCGCGTTCGTGACCTTGAAGGCGACCGCACCGTCGGGAGTCGCGAACCTCTCCAATACGTTCCTGTTCACGATCCAGTAGGCCGGGATCGGGCCGGACCGGCGCCAGCGCCTCCGCCGCCGGCGTCGACCTGGTTGCGGTGGTAGAACGCGATCAGCTCGGTCAGATTGCAGTGGACGTACGGTTCGTCGCAGGCCGGTGTGCGGCGCCCCGCGTCGGCGAACCACATGTCGAGCGTCTCCGGCGAGAAGACGGCGTTGTGCAGGTTCGAGCCGCCGGCCACGGGCCGCTTGATCAGCTCGATCAGGGCCGCCGCGTCGATCTCGCCGTACGCCGCTTGCAGCCGCCGGCTGGCCGCTTCCGCACGGTCGCCGGCCGAGAGGATCAACGTGTCGTCCGGAACGAACGGCAGGCGCGGGTGCTGCTCGCCCGGCGCGAGCGCGACGACCGCCTCGGGCGTGCAATGCAGCGCGACCATCTGGCGCGCCTGGTCGGTGAGCAGGTAGTAGTACTCGCAGGTGCGGGGCGTCTCCCGGATGATCTTCACGGCTTCCGCCACCGTCGCCGCGCGCTCCATCACGTCGCGCAGCAGCAGGCTCATCGGCATGCCGTCCCACGCGCCCTCCCCCCCGCCCCCCATCTCGCCGACGGCAAGGTGCCGCTCGTTCATCGCCGTGACCGTGCCGACGAAACCGGCATGGCCCAGGCTCATCCAGGCGTGGCGCCCGGCGGGCTGGAAGACGACCACGGCGGCACCCGACTGGAG
>JAFGQW010000073.1 GCA_016935485.1 Planctomycetota bacterium
CCGGGTCCATCCGGGATCGGGTAGCCGCGGCCCGCCCGGTCGGCCGGCGCATACTCCCGACCCGACCCACGTGCTATAGTTCAACCCCCGTTTCCCCGGCGGCGGCTCGCCCGTGTTCGTTGGTGCCACGGGCGGGAGAGGACTGCGGAGAGAACCGCGGGATGCAGAACATCATCTACCTCGACAATGCCGCCACTAGCTTCCCCAAGCCGGAGATCGTGCACGCCACCTCGTCCACGTTCTACAGCAACAACGGCGTCAATCCCGGCCGGACCGGCTGCGATCTCGCCGTCAATGCCGAGCGGATGATCATCGGCACGCGCAAGGGGCTGTCGGCCTTCTTCAACCCGAGCTTCGAGCGCGCCGGCCGCGAGAAGGACTACCGCCGGCTCGTGTTCACGCTCAATGCCACGATGAGCTTGAACCTCATCATCAACGGCAAGGTCGGTCCCGGCGACCACGTGGTGACCACCGTGCTGGAGCACAACTCCGTCATCCGCCCCGTGAACCACCGGGTGCGCGACGTCGGGGCGGAGGCGACCTTCGTCCAGCCCGACGCCGAGGGCTACCTCGACCCCGAGGCGATCCGCAAGGCGATCCGGAAGAACACCACGCTGGTGGTCGTGAACCACGGCTCCAATGTCACCGGCGTCGTCCAGGACCTCGATGCGATTGGCCGCGTCTGCCGCGAGGAGGGCGTGCCCCTGGCCGTCGACGCCGCGCAGACCGCCGGGGTGATCCCCATCGACATGGTTCGCTCCCACATCAGCTTCCTGTCGTTCACCGGCCACAAGGGCCTGCTCGCTCCGAGCGGCACCGGCGGGATCTGCATCGCCGACGACGCCGAGATCCGCGGCACGATCTACGGCGGCACGGGCGTGCGGAGCGCCGTTCCCTACCATCTCGAGGAGTATCCGTATCGCTTCGAGGCGGGCACCTTGAACCTGGCCGGGATCGCGGGGCTGTCCGCGGGGCTCGACTGGATCGAGAGCCGCGGCATCGAGAACATCCACCGCCACGAGATGGAGCTGCTGGCCCAGCTGCAAGCCGGGCTCCTGGAGATTCCCGGCGTGCGCATCATCGGCACGACGCGCCTCGAGAACCGGGTCGCCACCGTGTCGATCGTCGTGGCCAACTACGACCCTGAGGATGTGGGGGTGATCCTGGATGCGGAGTTCAACATCCAGACGCGGACGGGGCTCCACTGCGCCCCCCTCATCCACGAGCACCACGGCACGGGCGAGCGGGGCGCGGTGCGGTTCTCGGCCGGACCCTTCAACACGCGCGAGCACATCGAAGCGGCCATCCGGGCCGTCGCGGCCATTGCCCGGGATCGCAACTGACCCGCCGCGCCGCCGCCGCGGTGACCCCCCTCAGACGCAGCCGTCCGGCTTGGGCAGTCCCGCTACCCGGCACGCGCCGCGCGCCGGCCCCGCCGTGAACAGCTTGTAGATCTCGCGCACGGACACGCCGGCTTCCTGGCACAGCACCCGCACCGACGGCGCGAGATCTTCTTCCTTCCAGTACTCGCGGATCGCGTTGACGACGGCCCAGTGCTTGTCGCTCATCTCCGCGATGCCCTCTTCCCGGGCGATCGCACTGGCGACCTGCTCGTCCCAGAGCGCCGGGTCCTTCATGAATCCTTCCGCGTCGAACTCGATCGTCTTGCCGTGGACTTTCATGGTGCCTTCCTCGAAGCGATCTCGCCTGGGATCCAGGCGGCGTGCGCCGATGGCCCGGCCGTCGCGATCGCGGCGGCCGCTACGCCCGCGATCGAGCCGGCCGCGCCTTCTTGCGCCGGCTCGCGGCCGCGCGCTTTCCGCGCGACCGGGTGCTCGGGCTTGCGCGCTTGCCGAACATCCTGCGGCAGAGCGTCTCGGCAGTCTCCGCCGCAAGGAAGTCGTAGAACGACTTCTGCGCGCCGCGGATCACCGCGCTGACTCCGCAGCGTTGCTGGTTCTTGCAGCCCCCGCCCACCGACAGCAGGCAGCACTCCTTGATGGGATGGCCGTCCATCGCCCCCACCACGTCGATGATCCGGAGCTCGCGGGGCGGCCGCGACAGGGTGTAGCCGCCCTTGCGCCCCACGATCGCGATCGTGATCCCCGCCCGGGAGAGCTCCTGGAAGATCTTGGCAATGTAGCCGTGCGAGAAGCCGAGCTCCCCCGAGTACTCCTTGAGATACTCGAGGATCTCGGCGAACGAGATCGGAGACTCCTCGTACCGCTGGGCGAGGTAGCCCACACCGTGCAGCGCGTACCGCGCTCGCTTGGAGATCATGGGATGGCTCCAGAAAGAGCGCCGGAGGGCTTCTCCGGGCGCCCGAACCTCACGGACTTGCCTTTGCGTCAGGAGCCAAATCCTATCCTCAGGAGGCGGATCGGTTCAACCGCGGCGCTCCGGGTCGGCGGGCGGCCGGCCGGCCGGCCGGGGCCGCAATCGGCCAAAAGAGCGCAAGATTCGGCCTTTTCGGGTCCGGCCGGCCCGGGCGCCGGCCGGGCCGGCCGGACGAAGAAAAACTGCCATTTTTTCGCGCCGAACCGTCTCCCGGATCCTGCCGCCGGCCGCGCTCACCGCCGGCCGGGCTCACCGCCGGCGGAGCTCCCGGCGGAGGATTTTTCCGGAGATCGTCTTCGGGAGCTCCGGGATGTACTCGAGGAGGCGCGGGTACTTGTAGGGGGCGGTGGTGCGCTTGACGTGCTCCTGGAGCTCGCGCGTGAGGGCCTCCGAGGGCGCGAAGCCCTTGGCGAGCACGACGAACGCCTTGACCAGCGTACCGCGCACGCCTTGCGGGTCCTCGACGCCGACCACGGCGCATTCGGCGACGGCCCGGTGCTCGAGCAGCGCGGACTCGACCTCGAAGGGGCCGATCCGGTAGCCCGAGGACTTGATGACGTCGTCGTCGCGGCCGACGAACCAGAAGTAGCCGTCGGCGTCCCGGTAGGCCCGATCCCCGGTGAAGTAGTAGCCGTGCCGGAAGGCGTGCGCGTTGGCCTCGGGGTCTTTCCAGGAACTCGTGGGGACGCGGAATCCGCCGGGAAAAGCGGCGAGGATCCTGGCGTCTCCTCTTGCTTACCGCACAGCTTACCCAAGGAACGGGTACCCATCGACCGGATCTGGGACGTTCTGACCGCATCCGAGCGCGAGGCGCTGCTGCGACTCGCGGCTGAACGGGCCGGCAAATCCAGCAAGGACCTTCCAGGTGGGCGGTGCTCCCACACCGCCTTCCCTTCCCCGTGCCGGGGGCCTCCGGGCTCCCGGCC
>JAFGQW010000375.1 GCA_016935485.1 Planctomycetota bacterium
CCGAGCGGGCTCAGCACCTGGCGGAAGAACTGCATGTGGCACTGCCGGGGCTGGCGGGTGTAGTTCCGGTAGCTCCGGTTCTCGAGCACCTTCAGGTTGGTGGTCTCGTAGACCTTGAAGTCGGCACGCTCGAGCGCCCGGGCCCGGTCCACCTCGGCGCGAATGCGGGCGATGACGTCGGCGAAGTGCCGGTCGGTGTCCCGGAGGTCCACGATCTCGGCGTTGTTCGTCCGGGCCCGCGTGAGGAACGGCTTGAGCGCGATGTAGTCGAACCGGCTGTCCCGCGCGAGCGCGGCGGCGGGAACGATCTCGGTCAGGTTCTCGACGATGTCGGCCTCGTGGATGGTCGCGCCCTTCCAGGTGATGACGAAGGAGAAGCCGACGGGGAAGGCGCGGTTCAAGACCTTGATCTCGGGGACCGCCGCGCAGACCTCCTCGAGGGTGACGCGCTTGCGCGGCTTGTGCATGGCCTGGAAGGTGGCGTCCGTGCCGGCGTCGAGCGACAGGCGCACCCAGTCGACCGCCTCGAGGCAATCGGCGACTTCCCGGATCCGGGCCATGCCCGAGCCGTTGGAGACGATGGCGACCGCGAGGCCAAGCCGCTTCATGAGCCGGATCGTCTCCACGAAATGCTTGTAGAGCGTGGGCTCGCCGCCGCCAATCACGATCACCGACTTCAGACCGCGGTCGGCCAGGAGACGCAGCGCATCGCAGAGCCGGTCGTGGTCGAAGCGGATCGGCTGGTTCAGGATCTGCTTGTCCACGCAGTGATCACAGGCGAAGTTGCACGCCGTGGTGAGATCGAGGTTGATCGACACCGGGGCGAAGTCCGGCACCGGCGCCGGCCTGCCCGCGCCCGAGCGGCCGCGGCGCTCCGCCTGCCAGCGGACGTACGCCTTCACCCGGGGCAGGACCTCCGGCTGGAGGAGCTTGGCCGCGAAGTCGTGAATGGGCGTGAGCTCGACCGGCTTGTCGGGCTCCGTGGCCGGCGCCGCCGCCGGCTGTCCCGCGACCGGCGCGCGTCCGCTGCTCGCCATGATCCCCTCCTCGTGCCTCACCGCCCGCCGGCGGCGTCCCAGGCGGCCGCGGCCGCCGCCATCAGCCTCTCCAGTCCGCGCATGCCGCAGATCAGGCCCTCCCGATCCCCCGGCGCGCCGGACCCGACCGCATCCACGAATCGTCTGACGAGCCTCGCGAGCGGGTCTTGGAGCGCCACGCGCCGCCCGCCGCCCTCGAAGAAGATCCGGTAGTCGGGCAGCTCGATCCGCCGCTCCACCCGCCGCCCGTCCAGCGCGTAGGCCGCTGGCCGGGGCCACTGCGCCGTCGCCTCGAGGTGGCAGACCGCCGCCACCTCGCCAGCGGCGTGGACGTAGCGAAAGTCGAGCCGCACGTGCCGGCCGCCGGGCGCCGAGACAACCGCCCTCGGCGACCTCACCTCGCCCGTCCCCACCAGCGCCTGGAGCAGGCTCAGCGGATGGGAGACGGAGTCGAGCACCATACTAGTCCCTTCCGTGACCGGGCTCAACCGCATCTCGAAGTGCGCGACGGGCCGGCCCTGCCGCCCAGGGTGGACTCGATCGTAATCGGGCAGCGTGAGCGGCCAGGGCGTCATCAGGGCCAGATGGCGCCCGCGGCGCACGAACGCGTCGACCAGCGCCGCCGTCGTCCGCTCGCGATCCCGCACTTGCTCTGCCCACCACAGCGGCTTCTCGGCCAGGCAGTGGGCGCCGAACGCAGCGACCTGCTCGAGGTGCAAGCGGTGAAACGGGATCGGCGAGCAGATCGCGACCGCATCCGGCCGCTCGCGCTCGAGCGCCTGCTCGAGCGCGGTGTAACCCGCGCACTCCAGGCCGTAGCGCGCGCGCAGGTTCTGCACGGCCTGGCGCGTCGTCTCGTCGGAGGTTCCCACCACGGCGCGCACGCGCGCCCCGGCCTGGTGGAAGGAGCGGGCCACGAACTCGCCGATGCCCTGGCGGACGCGGCGCGCCCCGATGACGACGACGTCGAGCATGGCCCCGATGACAGACACCTGCGGCCCCGGATCCGGGAGCGGCGCGCGGCCGCCTACAGCGGCGGCCATCCCATCTGCTTGCCGCCCAGCAGATGCAGATGCAGATGGGGAACGACCTGCTGGCCGTGCTTGCCGCAGTTCACGACCAGCCGGTAGCCCTCCGTCAACCCCTCCTTCTCGGCGACGATGCGCGCCACGCGGAACAGATGGCCCACGATCAACCGGTCGTCCGCGACGAGCTCGCCGACGCTCGGGATCGCCCGGCGCGGCACGATCAGCACGTGCGTGGGCGCCACCGGCTTCACGTCGCGAAACGCGCCGCACAGCTCGTCCTCGTAGACGAACTCCGCCGGCATCTCCTTGTCCAGAATCTTCTGGAACACGGTCTTGTCAGCCATCTTGCTTCCCTCCCTCCCCGCCTGCCTCCAGCACGATCCCGCGCTCGATCAGCATCACGGCGATACCGTCGTCGATGCGATAGACGGTCTTGCCGTCGACGGTGACGAGCGCTTCCTCCAGGGACTGCTCCACCACGGAGCCGTCCGCATAGTGCAGACGGCGGGCGGCGATGAGCTCGTTCAGGCGTTGAACCTCGGCGTCGGGAACCGTTTTCACGGCCGTCCGGGTCCGCGGGCAGACCAGGATCTCGAGGAGATGCTCGCTGATCGGCATGGCGGTTTCCTTCCTCGGCGAAAGCCCGGGTCGGGCGCAAGGTGGCCGGCCGGATTCTACCCCTCGGCCCACCCGAAGTCAAACCGTCCCGGCCGCGGGCGGTGCGCCCGGCGCGACGATCGTCGCCCGCTACCGGGAGCGCGCAAGCGAAAGAACGATTGAACCCACCAGGATGACGAGCACCGCGAGCAGTACGAAGACGGTGGGCACCTGGAGCACCGACTCGAGGAGCATCCTCAGACCGATCAGGACCAGCACCGCGGACAGCCCGTGCCGCAGGTACCGGAAGCGCGGCAGCAGCGCGGCGAGCAAGAAGTACATCACCCGGAGCCCCAGGATGGCGAACACGTTGCTCGAGTAGATGAGGAACGGGTCGCGCGTCACTCCGAAGATGGCGGGGATCGAGTCCACCGCGAACACGAGGTCGGTGGTCTCCACGACGAGCAGCACCAGGAACAGCGGCGTGGCGCGCAGCCTCCCGGCCACCCGGACGAAGAACCGTTCGCCGTGGAGGCGCGGCTCGAGCGCGAAGAGCTTGCGAGCGAGCCGGACCACGGGGTTCTTCTCCGGGTCGGGCGCCTCCCGCCGGCTTACCAGCAGCGCGATGCCGGTGTAGAGGAGGAACGCGCCGAAGACGTAGAGAACCCAGTGGAAGGCGGCGACGAGCGCCGCGCCCGCGAGAATGAGTGTTCCGCGCAGGACCAGCGCGGCGAGGATCCCCCAGTAGAGCACGCGGTACTGGTACGCGGGCGGCACGGCGAAGTACTGGAAGATGACGACGAAGACGAAGATGTTGTCGAGCGACAGGGCACGCTCGATGACATAGCCGGTAAGGTACTCCAGCCCGGACGCCGGACCGTAGCCCCAGAAAATCACCCCGGAGAACCCGAGCCCCACCGCGGTCCAGAGGACGTTCCAGACCACCGCTTCACCGAACCCGATCACCCGGCCCCGGCGGGCATGGAGACCGAGATCGATCGCGAGCAGCACGACCACGAGGACGTTGAAGCCGATCCAGACGGCGGGGTGGTGCCCGCCCAGGATGTCCAGCACGGCGAGTTCTCCGAGGACGGCGCCCGTTCCCCCGCTCGCCCGCAGCCGGCTGGGCAGGGCATGCCGGTCTTGGTCAGGGGAAGGGTATCGGGTCGTGAGACGGGGATCAAGCCGGGCGGAGTCTCTCCTCGAGAGAGGCGGCAGCGGTGGCGACCCGGCCGGCAATCCCGCGCCCGTCTTGACGGGAGCGGCCGACTGCAGTAGGATCAGTGCTTGTAAAGCCAAGTGCGGCAACCACTAGGAACACCCGTGGTCGCCGCTGCAGGTGTCCCAGGGTCAGCGCTACGCTGTGGTAGGAAGGGAGAGACTTCCGATGCGCATCTCGGCAACCGGTTTCGTCGTCGTCCTCGTCCTGGCCGGCCTTGTCGGCGCCCAGGATCCGGTGCTCTCGGTCCAGGGAAGCGGTCTGCCGGGGACCCCGTTGATCTTCACGGTCACGGGCTCCTCCCAGGTCAACCAGGTCGCTTTCCTCGGTGTCAGCCCGCTTCCTGGGAGCACCAATTTCGGCTGGGTCACCATGGATCTCGCGTGGCCGATCTTCGCGTCGGGCATGGGATCGCTGAACCAGGGCGTGGTGAATCACCGGATCATAGTCCCCGCCAACTGGCCGGCGCATCTCACGATCCCGATGTACGCCCAGTCGCTGGTGGCCATCCCCAAGGGTGCCGGCTACCAGTACGTGAAGACCAACGTGGTGAAGTTCTGGGTGCGCGGCCAGTAGCTGCCCCGGAGCCCACGGCAGCGCGAAGCCGCCGGGCGGCTGGCGCCGCTACTCGAGCGCCCGGCGCCGGGTCTCGAGATCGCCCACGACCGTGAGCGGGGTGCCGCCCTGCACCGTGACGGTGCTGCCCAGCGCGATGCGTTCGACGGTCGCGATGCCGTCGAGGAAGAGCTGCGCCTCCAGGGTGAGCGACGTGAGGACGATCCGCTTCGCGAACCGCGGCCGCTCGCCGCGGACGCTGCGGGAGACGTACTGGATCCGGGGGTCGGCGATGGGCATCACCCGGCCGCCCTCCTGGTACATCCACCCGGTGGAGCCGGCCGCCGTGGCGACCAGAAAGCCGCTGCTTCTCCGGTAGCGGTCCGTCCCGTTCACCGCCACGCGGTAGCGGGTCACGGCCGCGGGATTCGAGTGCGCGTAGAGCACGTCGTTCAGGGCGAGCGCGCCGACCGACGTTCCGTCGATGGACACCTCCAGCCGGTGGAGCGTCGTGCGCGGGAGCCCCTCCAGGTGGTCCAGCACCGAGGCGATGTTGACCGCGGTGGCGGTGCAGAAGAAGCCCACGCTCGCGTCGGGATCGGTGTTCACGCCCACCACAGGCTGATCGCGCACCCCGTGAGAAGCGCGCAGAAACGTGCCGTCGCCGCCCACGGTCACCACGAGATCGGCGCCCTCGGCCGAGCGGAACTCGCCGCGCGAGACGGCGGTCACCTCGAAGTCGGTGCGGGCGAGCGCCGCGAGGACGCGGGCGTGCGCGTCCTTCTGGATGTGGTGGCTCCGTTCCATCCGCTCGACCTCCGCCCCGCCCTTCTCCAGGAAGGCGCGCACGGTCGGGTCGGGGGACTCGGAATAGAGCTCGAAGGCGCTCCGCTTGTAGACGACCAGGATTTTCCTCATCGGCGGCCCGAGGTCCAAGGCAATCAACCAAACGGCACGGAGGTCCGGCAACGCGCCCGGCACGGCGGCCGCTCCGGTTTTCTCCCCCCTTTTCTCACCCTTGCGCACGCGGTTCAAGAGCGCCACCCGCGGCGCCGCCGGCCCGTTGGTGGCGCGCCGCTTTCCGGGTAGACTCGGCCCGACCCGAATCCGGCCGCCGCGCGGCCGCCAACGCACAGGAGAAGGCACGATGGAACGTCATCCGCTTGCGCTCGAGGGCTACGCCGCGCGCCGGCCCGAGTTCCGGACCGTGGTGAGTCCCTTCGATCGAGAGCCGCTCTTCGAGGTGGAGCACGCCGCGGAAGACGCCCTCGACCACGCCCTCGAGACGGCACGCCGCGTCCAGGACACGCTCTGGCGAGAAACCCCCGCCTGGCAGCGGGCCGCGTGGCTCGACGCCGCGGCCGACCGGGTCCGCGCCGACGGCGAAGCGCTGGCCCGCCTCATCGCCGCCGAGGGCGGAAAACCGCTCAAGGACGCCCGCGTGGAGGCCAGCCGCGCGGCCGTCACGCTCGAGGAGTGCGCGCGCGCCGCGCTCCGCCTGGAGGGGCACGCCGTCGGCATGGAGCGCGCGCCCGGAACCGAGAACCGCCTGGCATTCACGCTGCGCGAGCCGATCGGCGTGGTGCTCGCCATCTCGGCCTTCAACCACCCGCTGAACCTCTGCTGCCACCAGGCCGGCGCCGCGCTCGCCGCCGGAAACACGTGCATCCTCAAGCCGGCCTCGAGCACCCCGCGGAGTGCGATCCGGCTCGGCGCGATCCTCCGGGAATGCGGCCTGCCCGAGGGCGTCCTGCAGATCGTGCCCACGCCCGGCCGGCGCGCCGCGCACCTCGTCGCGAGCCCGGCGGTCGACTTCATCACCTTCATCGGCTCGGCCGAGGTCGGCTGGGCGATCCGCCGCCAGGCGGCCGACGGGACCCGCCTGGCCGCCGAGCACGGCGGCAACGCCGCGAGCATCGTGCTCGCCGACGCCGACCTCGACCACGCCGTGCCGCTGATCGTGCGCGGGGCGTTCTATCACGCCGGGCAGGTGTGCGTGTCCACCCAGCGGCTCTACGTCGAGCACACGATCGAGCCGGAGCTCACCGCGCGGCTGGTCGCGGCGGCGGCGGCGCTGCGCTGCGGCGATCCGCGCGACGCCGCGACCGACGTCGGACCGCTGATCGAGCCCGCGGAGGTGCGGCGCGTGCACGCCTGGGTGGACGAGGCGCGCGCGGCTGGCGCGGAAGTGCTCGCGGGCGGCGCGCCCCTGAGCGAGACGGTCTACGGCACGACGGTGCTTCGCGGCGCGCCGGAGGAGGCGAAGGTGATCGCCGAGGAGGTGTTCGGGCCCGTGGTCACGGTGCAGCCGGTCGCCTCGCTCGCCGAAGCCATCGCGAAGGTCAACCGGTCCACGAACCCGTTTCAGTCCTCGATCTTCACCCGCGACGTAGACCGCGCCTTCCAGGCCGCGCGCGAGGTAGCCTCGAGCGCGTTCCTGATCAACGACTTCACGGCGTTTCGCGTGGACTGGATGCCGTTCGGCGGCCGCAAGCACGCGGGGCTCGGGCTCGGCGGCGTGGACCACGGGGTCCTGGACATGACCGAGGAGAAGCTGATCGTGATCAACGCGCGGTGAGCGCGCGGGCACACAGCCGGCCTGCGCCCGCCGCCGCCGCCCGCTATCCGAGCTCGGCCAGGTGCTTCTCGACGGTCGTGAGCTCCGCCTCGAGCGCAGCGAGGCGCTCGCGCTCCTTCTGGACGACCTCGGCCCGGGCCCGCTCGAGGAAGGCGGGGTTGGCGAGCTTCTGGCGCGCGCCCTCCACGCGGCCGGCAACCTGGTCGCGCTGCTTCGTGAGCCGGGCCCGCTCCTCCGCGACGTCCACCACGCCTGCGACGAAGATCTCGGCGTCCCGCACCACCGCCGTGGCGGCATCCGCCGACCGCGCGGCGCCGGCAGAGACCTCCATCCCTTCGAGGCGCGCCAGATGCTCGACGTGGCGGCCCAGCCGCCGAAGCGCGACGGCCGCCGCGCCGTCCGCGCGGATGCGCACCCTGAGCTCCGCCTTCGGCGACACGCCGTGCTTGCTGCGGATGTCGCGGATGGCCCGGATCACCTCCATGAGGAAGCCGAACTGCTCCTCGAGCTCCGGGTCGTGGCGGTCCGGCCGGCGGGCCGGCCAGGCCGCCCGGATGAGGAGGTCCGAGGGCTCGAGCGGCGCCTCGATCCCCCGCACCGGAGCCTGCTCGCCGAGCCGCGCCCAGAGCATCTCGGTGATGAACGGCGTGAACGGGTGGAACAGCCTCAACACCTGGTCGAGCACGGCCGCGAGCACCTGGCGCGCCAGGCCCGCCTCGCCCGGATCCTTCAGGCGCGGCTTGATCAGCTCGAGATACCAGTCGCAGAGCTCCCCCCAGAAGAACTCGCGCGCACTCGTGATCGCCGCCGCGGGGTTGTAGGCCTCGAGTCCGCCCGTCACCTGATCGACCGCCCGGGCCGTGCGCGACAGGATCCAGCAGTCCTCGGGCGGGAGCGCCGCAACCGTCCGGGGCAGAAACGGCGCCGCGGCCAGGTTCATGAGCACGAAGCGCGCCGCATTCAAGAGCTTGTTGCAGAAGTTCCGCCCGACGTCGAAGCGGTCGCTGATGAGCTTGGCCGCCGGCACGTCGGGCATCGTGCCCAGCACGTCGAACTCCCGGCCCGTCCGGGGGCAGATGTAGGTGAAGACGCTCCGGCCGTGCTGGATTGCCGCGAGATCCAGGAGGTCCCCGGTGAACGGCGAGATCGCCTGGACCGGCAGCCGGATGTCCTGCATGCCGGTCTGCATCTCGCACAGCACGTAGCGCATCGCGTCGGCGCCGTAGCGCTCGATGATGTCCACCGGGTCGATGCCGTTGCCCTTGGACTTGCTCATCCGCTCGCCCTTGCCGTCCAGGATGTTGGCGTGGATGAAGCAGTCCTCAAACGGCAGATCGCCCAGGTTGTAGAGCCCCATGACGTGCATGCGGGCGACCCACAGCGTGATGATGTCGCGGGCGGTCACGAGGCAGGAGCCGGGGTAGTAGTAGGAGAGGCAGTCGGGGCCGGCGTCCGTCGCGCCGAGCGGCGCCTGGCCGGGGTCGACCTCGGCGGTCGCCGGATCGGGCCAGCCGAGCGTCGAGTGCGGCCAGAGGCTCGAGGAGAACCACGTGTCGAGCACGTCCGGGTCCTGCTCGAAGCCCGCCGCCGCGAGCGCCGCGCCAAGCGCCGCCGCGGCCGGCTCGTCCCGCAGGCACACCAGCAGCTCCACCGGTCCGCCGCCGTGTCCAGCCGCGGCAATGTCCGCGAGCGCCGTCGCCGCCGCGAGCGCCATCCCCTCGCTCTCCCCCGCCGCGATGCGCGCGCACACATCCTCGCGGCCGAGGTGCGGCTGGAGCGCCGCCGCGGCCGCCGTGAGCGCCGGCCCCGCGAAGGTGGCGCGCCAGACCGGAATCCGGTGGCCCCACCAGAGCTGGCGGCTGATGCACCAGTCGCGCTTCTCGCCGAGCCAGTTGAGGTACGTGTTGCGGTAGCGCACCGGATCGGGATGGAACGTGAGCTGCCGGCCGGTCGGCGAGCGCCACGTGGGGTCGACCGCGTCCATCGCCGCCTGGGCCAGTCCCGCGGCGCGAAACGCGCGCGGCGTGCCGCGACCGCACACGATCCCGCCCTCGACGTCGCCCATGCGGATGAACCACTGCCGGGAGAGGAACGGCTCGATGGGCGTCTTGGAGCGGTCGGAGTGACCGACCTCCACGAGGTGGTCCTCCACCGCCTCGAGCAGCCCCAGGGCGCTCAGGTCCCGGACCACCCGATCGCGCGCCTCGAACCGCCCCATGCCGGCGTAGTCGCCCACCCCCTCCGCCAGCTTGCCGTCGGGCTCGAGGATGTTGATGATCGCGATCCGGTGGCGGTGCCGCTGGAAGACCTCGTAGTCGTTGGGGTCGTGGGCGGGCGTGATCTTGACGCACCCGCTCCCCTTCTCGGGCTTGGCCCACTCGTCCTTGATGAGCGGGATGGGCCGGTTCATGAGCGGCAGCATCACCGAGCGCCCCTGGTCGGCCATGTGGACGAGCTGGCGGAGCGTGGGGAGATGCGTCTCGCGGCGCGCCTCGCAGCGCTCGAGCTCCGCCGCGAGCTCCGCCTTCTCGCGGGCGGGCGCGCGCTCGAGCCGCGCGCGCGCCTCGGCGATGACGGCCTCGAGCTGGGCGGCGGGGTCCGGATGGCACGCGACCGCCGTGTCGCCGAGCATCGTCTCGGGCCGCGTCGTCGCCACAACGACGAACCGGGGCTCGCCGGGGGCGGGGTCGATCACCGGATAGCGCAGGTGCCAGAAGTGGCCCTGCACGTTCTCGTAGAGGATCTCGTCGTCGGCCACCGCCGTCTGGAGATGGCAGTCCCAGTTCACCAGCCGGCTGCCCCGGTAGACGAGCCCGTCCTTGAACATCCTGAAGAACGTCCAGCGGACGGCGCGCGCGCACACGCGGTCCATGGTGAAGCGTGCCCGGTTCCAGTCGCACGAGCAGCCCATGGCCTCGAGCTGCGCCACGATGCGCTTCTGGTACTGCTCCTTCCACTCCCAGATGCGGCGGACCAACCCCGCGCGGCCGAGGTCGTGGCGGGTCTTTCGCTCCAGCTCGAAGAGCCGTTTCTCCACCACCGCCTGCGTGGCGATGCCGGCGTGGTCTGTCCCCGGCATCCACAGCGTGTTGTCGCCCAGCATGCGGTGCCAGCGCACGAGCAGATCCTGCATCACGTTGTCCATGGCGTGGCCCATGTGCAGGGCGCCCGTGACGTTGGGGAGCGGCATCATGATGACATAGCGACGCTCGCGCGCGTCCGGAACGGCACGAAACGCGCCGGCGTCCAGCCAGCGACGGTAGATGTCCCGCTCGATCGCGGCCGGATCGTACTGGGTGGGCAGGTCCTGGCTCATGGTTCCCGCATCGTATCGGCGCCGGATTTCGCTATCCCTATAGGGGCCGCGGGGACCGGCTCCAAGCGGTCTCCGACATCTTTCGGCCGGCCGCCCTCACGCCCAGTAGCCGCCCCGGTCGTGCGCGAAAACGACCTCGCGCCCCCGCACCGACTCGTCCAGCCGCCCCTCGGCGCACACCAGCCGGCCCATCACCCACGTGCGCACCGGCAGGCCCACGAGCGTCACCCCGTCCCACGGAGTCCAGCCGCACCGCGTGACCTGCTCGGCGTCGCGGAGCGTGTGCTCCCGCTCGAGGTCCACCGCCACCAGGTCCGCGTCGTAGCCCGCCGCGATCCGCCCCTTCCCGGCGAGGTCCCAGACCCGGGCCGGCGCGTCGCACATGCGCTCGACGAGCTGGCGGAGCGTGAGCCGGCCGCGGCGCACGGCGTCGAGCATGAGCGCCAGCGCGTTCTCCACCGCGGGCACGCCCGAGGGCGACTCGGGATACGGCCGGGCCTTCTCCGCGAGCGTGTGCGGCGCGTGGTCGGTAGCGACGACCTGGATCGCTCCCGCGGCCAGCGCCGCCCACAGCGCTTCCGTGTCCTCACGCTCCTTGAGCGAGGGGTTCATCTGCCCGCGCGTGCCGAGGCGGGCGTAGTCCGCGGTGCTGAAGAACAGGTGGTGCGGGCAGACCTCGGCGGTGACGAGACGGCGGTGGTCGCGCAGGACCTCCAGCTCGGCGGCCGTCGACACGTGGAGGACGTGCAGGCGGCGACGGTGGCGGTGGGCGAGCTCGACGGCGCGCCGGGTCGCGCGCCGCGCGGCCTCGTGGTCGCGGATCCGCGAGTGGTCCGCGACGACGCGCCCCCCGCCCAGCCGGGCGGCATTGGCGCGGATCGTGGCCTCGTCCTCGCAGTGGGCCGCGATCGGCAGCGTGGTCCCGGCGAAGATCCGCTCCTGCGCCTCCGCGTCGTCGACGAGCAGATCGCCGGTGCTCGCGCCGAGGAAGACTTTGATGCCCGGCGTCCGCTCGGCCGCCTGGAGCTCGCCGAGGTTCCCCGGCGTGGCGCCGAGGAAGAAGCCGTAGTTCACCGCGCAGCACGCGGCCGCCCGCGCCAGCTTCTCGGCCAGGCGTCGGCGATCGGTGGTCGGCGGCACGGTGTTCGGCATCTCGAGGAAGGTCGTCACGCCGCCCTTGGCGCAGGCGAGGCTTCCCGTCCTCAGATCCTCCTTGTGCGTCGCGCCCGGCTCGCGGAAATGCACGTGGTCGTCGATCACGCCGGGCAGCAGATGGAGCCCGGCCGCCTCGACGATCTCGTCCGCCCGGGCCGTGGCGGGCGCGTCCACCGCTGCGATGCGCGTCCCGTCCAGGAGCACGTGTGCGCGCACCGTCTCCTCCGGAAACACGCACGTCGCATTGCGGATCAGCGTCCTCATAGCCGAGCTCCACCCCGCCGGCACCGGCGCAATGATAGGCCGGCGCGGCCGATTCTCCAGGTCGAAGCTCCCGGCCCGGCGCCGCAGGACCGCGGCGCCCGGTTGACAGCGGCCCGCGGGCGCCGTACGCTGGTTCCAGCGCGCAGCCGCAAGAGATGAGCGGATCGGGCCGGAGTGTCCAGAGGCAGCTTTGGCCGACGCCGCTCCGCCGCTCGCTCGCGGCCGCGCCGTCCGGAGGGCCCATGCGAGGGAGGATCGCGCTCGTCGTCCTGGCGTCGATGCCATGGCTCGCACCGCCGGTGCCAGCGCAGCTGCCGCCGGCGACGCGCTACGTGGCCTCCGCCTTCGGCACGTACATGACCGCCGGGAACGCGCTGGTCGGCTTCGACGCCGCCGGCGCGATCACCACGGTCGTCCCGCTCGTCGCGCCGAACACGGCACCCTCCGCGATCGGCATGGCTCCCACGAACGACGCGATCCTGGTGTGGGACGTGGGCGGCGTGCACCGCCACGACATCACGACCGGAGCGACGGTCTTCACGTCGCTGCTGACCGGCGGCGGCACGATCCACTGGGGCGCGCTCGACGAGGATGGCGGCATGATCTGGTGCATCGGCACCGGTCCCACCCAGGGCGACGTCTACAAGTCGCTCGATCCGGCGGGGAGCTTCACGACGCGGCTCAGCCAGCTGCCGCTGCAGAACCTGAACGCCGTCTGCTGGATCGGCGCGACGGGCGAGTACGCGCTGGCCCAGTACGCGGTCCCCGGCGGCAACGTCTATGTGATGGGCCGCGACGGGACGATCCTCCGCGCGATCCCGAACCTGCTCGAGTTGAGCGGGCTCGACTGGAGCCCGTGGGATCTCCAGGTCTATGCCTCGAACTTCGGCCTGGGCTCAAGGACCGGGATCTACGCGCTGGACCTGACGGCGAGCCGGCCCGCCACCCTGGGTCCGGTCGGGCCGTTGAGCGACACGAACAACTCGATCGCGGTCCTGCACCAGCCCTCGAGCCGGCTCCTGTGCGCCGAGTTCGGCAACAGCCCGCAGCACCTCTGGACGTTCGATCCGGCCACCAGGATCGTGACCACGATCCATGCCTCGAGCGGCCAGGTCGGTTTCTCCGGCGCGGCGGCCGTCCGCGACCGCCCCCTCTGGGCCACGGCCCCGTGGAGCGTCGGCGGGCGCGGCGACCTCTCGGTCCACTTCGGACCCGCGCGCGCCGGCGACCTCTACCAGGTGGCGCTCAGCCTGGCCGTGCAGCCGGGCATCCCCGTCCCGCCGATCGGGCGCATCCACCTCGCCCCGGACGACGTGCTGCGGGCGTCGCTCCACCTCGGTCCGCCCCTCTTCCACCACTTCGCCGGCAGGCTGGACTTCGAGGGGCGGGCCTGGCCGCCGCCGTTCGTGCTGCTGCCTGTCATCCCGGCGCTGCGGGGCGTGCGCGTCTTCGGCGCCGCCGTTGCGTACGACCTCCGGGGCATCCAGGCGATCAGCAACGCGTGGGGAACGACGATCCAGTAACTCCGCGCTCCGCCGGCCGCAGGCGCCGCCCGAGGGATTGACCGGCACGGGCCGGCCGGTCAGAATGGAGGTCGCTCCAACGGGGGTTGGAAGCGACCTTCGTGAGACGTTCTCGAACACCGACAGGAGGACAGAATGCGAGTCTTCATGACCTTGTGCGTGGCCCTGCTGCTCGCGGGCGCCGCGGCGGCCGACGAGGTGTACGTGCCGGACAACCAGCCTGCCGCCGGCAGCACCAACGTCATTCCCTGGCAGGCCTCGTTCATGTCGACCGACTGCCGCTACCAGGCTTTCTACACCTGCACGCAGCTCGGCGGCGGCGGCTACCTCGTCAAGGAGATCTCGTTCGCCACGGACTGGACCGGCAACTTCAAGGCAACGCAGCTGCAGATCCGGCTGAGCCACACCACGGCCACGTCGCTCGACGCCACCCTGGACAACAACATCCCCGCTCCGTTCACCGTCTACAACGGGCCGATCACCTGGAACACCACCAGCGGCGTCTGGACGCCCATCGGTCTGACCGGAACGTTCCTCTACAACGGCGTCGACAACGTCGTGCTCGACATCCGCTACATCGCCGGCACCAACAGCACGAGCAGCGGAACTGCAGGAGGCTGCCGGTACACGAGAGGCGCCATCCCGCGGAACTGGGCCTACGGCAACTACAACGCGACGGTGCGGTCGGGCACGGACCTGAATGCCGGGCTGAAGACCCGGTTCACCGTGGACCGGATCTCGCTCAGCGCCTCGGGAAAACCCGCGCCGGGCAGCACCGTGACCTTCCTCCTGTCCGCGCCGGGAGACGCCGGCCTGCCGTACCAGCTCGGCACCTCCCTCGGAATGGGCCCGATCCCGATCGACACGCGTACACTGAATCTGAGCCTGGATGATGTCCTGGTCGCGTCGGTCGGCGGGAAGCTCCCGGCCATCTTCCAGGACTACGGCGGCACGCTGGACGCCAGCGGCGCCGCGCAGGGCAAGCTGAACTTGCCGGCGATCCCCGTCCTGGTCGGGATCCGGCTGCACACCGCGTTTCTGACCTTGAAGGCGCCGGCGCCCTCCGGCGTGCAGTCGGTTAGCCAGACGGCTTCCTTCACCATTACCCCGTAGCCGGAGCGGCGCGCGCGGTTGGCCGCCGGGCCGCTCCGGCGGCCCGGCCTCCGCGCGCCCGCGGCCCCGGCGCTGCGCCCGTCAGTTGACGCGCTCGAGGAACTCCCCGCTCTCGGTGGAGACCTTGACCACGTCGCCCACCTTGATGTGGTTGGGCACCTTGACGGCCAGCCCCGTCTCCAGGGTGGCCGGCTTGAAGACGTTGCTCACCGTGTCCCCGCGCACGCCCGGTTCGGTCTCGGTCACCTGGAGCGCCACCGAAGCCGGCAGCACGACGGCAATGGGCCGCCCTTCGTGGAAGGTTATGTTCACGTTGGCGTTGTGGCGGACGAACTTCATCCAGTCCCCCACGAGGTCTCCGTGCAGCGTGTGTTGCTCGAAGTTGCCGCTATCCATGAAGACGAAGCCCTCGCCCTCGGGATAGAGGTACTCGCAGTCGCGCCGCTCGAGGAACACGGGCTCCACCTTGTCCGAGGAGCGGAAGCGCACGCTGATGTGATCACCGCGGGCGAGGTTCTTCAGCTTGGTCTGCATCGCCCCGCCGCCCTTGGAGAGCTTGACGTGCTGGGTCTCGACGACGATCCAGAGG
>JAFGQW010000376.1 GCA_016935485.1 Planctomycetota bacterium
GACCTGCCGGCAGCCGTACTCCCGGTAGATCGCGGCGTCGCCCGCGAAGTAGTCGAAGAGCGCGTCGTCCTGATACTTGCGCGGCGGATCGATCGGCCGCCAGCCCGCGGCGAGGCTGTCGGTCGCCAGCGTTTCGACGGCCGCGGGGCCGCGTTCCGCGGCGTCGTCCGAGCCGCAGGCGGGCGTGAGCAAACTTGCGAGGAGGAGCAGCGGGAAGTGGGTGCGCATCGCCTCTGACCCTTCCCGCGGATTATACGCGCTCGCCCGGGTGCAGCAAGCGCGGGATGGCGTTTTCCCCGGCGCGCGGCGCGGCCCTACCGCTCGTGGAGCGACGAGAAGCGGTCGGCGAGCCACGGGATCGGCGGCGCGCCGAGGAGCTCGCGGTCGACGAAGATCCCGTGGTGGCGGAACCGGTCCCGGTCGGCCGCCTCGGCGGGCACGAGCGCCTGCTGGTCGTTGCGATCCGCCGCCACGCTCTGGATCTCGGCGGTCGGCTTGCCTCCCTGCACCATCCCGTACTCGTCCGCGCCGCCGACGTCCAGGAAGAGCGCCACCTGCCGGGCATAGATCTCGTAGGTGAACTCGAGCTTCGGCCGCGCGAGCCGGTGCGGATAATCCGTGCGTCCGAAGCAGGAGTCCGCGGCGCCGGTGTACCGGTCCTGGCCGCCGAGATCGAGGAAAAACGCCTGCGACATGCGCTGGGCGTAGCCGAGCGCGCACGCCCTGGCGACGTAGGTGTCGTCGCCGCCGCGGTCCACGAAGAGCGCGATCACGTAGTCGTGGCCGAAGCCGAGGCACTGGCTCGCGTTGCGGTAGCCGAGGTAGCGGTCGTCGCCGGCCTGGTCGAAGAACGCGCTGATCCCGAAGTGCGCGCCGGAGCCGAGCGACCAGGCGCAGCTCTCGTAGACGTCGTCCCCGGCCTCGTCCCAGAAGAGCCCGATGCCGTACCAGTAGCTGCAGCCGAGCGACCAGGTGCCGGACTTGTAGCGGTCGTTCCCGGCGAGATCGATCAGGGTGCCGGTGCCGCCGGCCCAGGAATGGCCGTCCGAGATGTCGCCGCGCCGGCCGATCCCGACGCCCTGCGCGTAGGAGTAGTTGATCTCACCTCCGCCGTGGTAGTCACCGCGCGCCACCTGGCTCGCGTCCGGCTCGGCAAAGTAGCTGTCGTCGCCTGCGACGTCGACCAGCGTGCCGACGCCGCCGCCGACGCCGCCGTATCCCTGGCCGTCGCCGTGCAGCCGATAGCGGTCCGTCCCGCCGGCATCGACCAGCAAGCCGACGCCGAAGAGCCCGCAGCCCTGCCCGGCCACCTCCATGATGTAGCGGTCGTCGCCGGCCAGGTCGGCGAGGATGCCGGTGCCGAACTGGCCCGCGCCCTGCGCGAGGCAGCGCGACTCGTAGACATCGTCGCCGCTCACGTCGAGCAACACGCCCGCGCCGCACACCGCCGCGCCCTGCGCGGGCATCATCCGGTCGCGGTTCACGTAGCGATCGTTGCCCGCGAGGTCGACGCAGACCGCGACCGGCACGAACGGCGACGAGGTCGCGCCCGCGGGCCCCACGTACGCGTCGTTGCCGCCGAGATCCACGACCAGGAAGGCATCGCGCGCGTCGTGGCGGTCGTCGCCCGTACCTCCGAGGAGCAACCGGCCCATCGGGGTCTCGAGCTCCAGGTGGGCCGCGCCCCAGTCCACGCCGCTCTCGGCCCGGAGCAGCGCCTCGAGATCCCGCTTGAGCCCCTCGGCCGCCTGGAGAGTCCGCATGCCGGCGTAGTAGAGCGACGCCTCGTCGAGCGCGCGCGCCACGTCGTCGACCTCGGGGAAGTACTCCATCGCGTCGAACTGCGTCTCGGTGAGATCGCGGATCTGCCAGACGCGGGCGAGGTCCTCGCGATCCACCTTGCGAAACGCCATGTCGACCCAGCGGCGCGCCTCCACCAGCTCGAGCACGGCCTTGCCGAGCGCGCGGCGCAGCCCGGGGTGGAGCGGAGCGACGGCGCGACGGACCGCCTCCTCCCGGCGCGGCCAGTCGGCGGGCTTGCCCATCACCGTGTAGTGGAACTGCCGGCCCCGCCGCTCGAACGCCGCCTGCACGGCCCGGACGAGCGGCTCCTGCTCGTCGGGCACGGCGGTCTGGGTGAAGCCGTAGTTCCGGAACCCGCCCACCTTCTTCTCGAAGCCGACGAAGTAGGCGAGCTTGTAGAGCGGGCCGGCCGCCGCGGCGTCGTAGCGGGGATCGAGGTAGTCGCGCGCCGCCAGCGCCATGATCCGCACCACGTCGTGGAGGCGCATGGGCTCGGCGAAGAGATCGTCGAAGAGGATCGGCCGGTACGGGATGAGCCCGAGATTCGGATAGCGCGCCCAGTAGGACTTCGGCCTCAAACCGAGGTCGCCCGCGTCGAGGCCAGCGGCCGCCAGCGCCGCCGTGAACGGATCGCGCGCAGCCGGCTCCGGCGTGGCGGTCGACTGCGCCGCCGACGGGCACGGGGCGGCCAGCGCCAGGACCAGCGCGAGGAGGCAAGCGGATCGGACGGTGCCTGCAGGCGACATGGCGATCGCTCCTTTCGGCAGCAGGTCGTGGCGGCCTTGCTCGCGCGACGGCCGCGCCGGCTCGTCTTATTAAACACGAAGAAGAAGAGGCGAAGAAGGGCGGGCACGGGGTCTGACTCCGGGCCGGGCGCACGGAGGCGAGGGGTGGGGCGGTTCGGCGCCTTCCTCTCGAAGCCGAGAGCCCCACCCCTCGACTCCGCTGTTCCAGGCACGTGCGGACGTGCGGCCGGTACCTCGTGGAGGGTCCTCTTCCTCTTTCCCTTGGTGGGCTTCGTGTCTCCTTCGTGGTCTTCGTGGTTGCCTTTCTCTCTTCTTCGCGGTAAGGGTGGCGCGGGCGCGGGGAGCAGTCGGGTGGCGGTGGCCGGCTCCGGAGGGACGATGCCCGAGTTCCCGATCCTCAAAGAGTTGCTGCTCGTGATGAGCCTCTCGCTCGTCACCGTCTACGCGGTCCGCAGCCTGCGCGTCCCGAACATCGTCGGCTTCCTGATCGCGGGCATCGCCATGGGCCCCGGCGCGCTCGGCCTGGTGAAGGACGTGCACACGATCGAGGTCCTGGCCGAGATCGGGATCGTGCTGCTGCTCTTCACGATCGGCGTCAAGATCTCGCTGAAGGACCTGGCCCGGATGGGCGGCGTGCTGATCGGCGCGGGCGGACTGCAGGTGCTCGCGACCACGGTCCTGGTGGCAGGCATCGCCTGGCTGGCGGGAATCGAGCCGCGCCGGTCGCTCTTCCTCGGGTTCCTGGTGGCGCTCAGCTCGACGGCGGTCGTGCTCAAGCTGCTGGAAGATCGCGGGGAAAGCAACGCGCCCCACGGCCGGATCGCGCTCGGCATCCTCATCTTCCAGGATCTCGCCATCGTGCCCATGATGCTGCTGCTGCCGCTGCTCGCACAGCACGGCGATGCGTCCTGGAGCGACGCGTTTTTCGCGCTGCTCCGCTCGGTGCTGCTGGTGGCGCTGCTCGTCTCGGCCGCCGTGTTCCTGCTCCCGTGGGTCCTCGAGCGTGTGGTGCGCACCCGCAGCCCCGAGATCTTCACCCTGGCGGTACTGGTCGTGGTGCTGGGCACCGCCCTTCTCACCAGCGAGTTCGGGCTCTCGCTTGCCCTCGGCGCCTTCCTGGCCGGCCTCGTGGTGTCCGAATCCCGTTACGCCTCCCAGGTCCTGGCCGACGTGACGCCGTTTCGCGACTCGCTCGGTGGTCTGTTCTTCGTGTCCGTGGGCATGCTGGTCGACCCGGGGCTCTGGCTCGCCGCACCGCTCACCACGCTGGGGCTCGCGCTCGGGCTCGCCGTGCTGAAGGCAGCGGTCGTGTTCGCGGTAGCGCTCGCCTTCGGCTTCGGAACCCGGGTAGCCACGCTGAGCGCGCTCGGACTCGCGCAGGTAGGCGAGTTCTCCTTCCTGCTCGCCGAGGCCGGACGCCGTCTGGAGCTCTTCCGGGGCGATCTCTTCCAGATGTTCCTTTCCGTATCGGTGCTCTCGATGGCCGTGACACCGCTCGCCATGCTCGTCGCCCCGCGGCTGGCGCGGGTGCTGCAGCGGCTTTCCATCCCGGGCCGGCGCGGGCGGACCCCCGGCGCAGACGAGGCGGCGGCCATCCGGGACCCGACCCGCCCGCTCCGCGACCACGTGGTCATCGTGGGCGCCGGAGTCGCCGGGCAGAACGTTGCCCGCGTGCTCCGCTCACTTGCCGTGGAGCACCTGTTCCTCGAGCTCAACCCGATCACCGTCCGCGAGATGCAGAAGAGCGGCGTGCGCATCCTCTACGGCGACGCCACGAAGCGCGAGGTACTGAGCAAGGCGCGCATCACGCGGGCCCGCGTGCTCGTGGTGACCATTCCGGACCCGGCGGCGGCCCGCCAGATCGTGGTGCTGGCGCACGCGCTCAACCCGGAGCTGATCCTGATCGTCCGCACGCGGTTCGTGAGCGAGGTGGACGAGCTCACCCGGCTGGGGGCAAACGAGGTGGTGCCGGAGGAGTTCGTGACCGCGATCGAGCTCGTCGGGCTGGTGCTCGCCACCTACGGCGTGCCGGAGCGGAGAATCGCGCGCGAGAAGACGCTGATCCGCGGCGGGCGCTACCGGCTGCTGCGCGGCGCCGAGGCCGCGCTCGGTCCGCACGCCTCGCTGAAAGCGCTGGCCGCCAGCGCCGACTTCGACGAGGTCGTGCTCGCCGCGGACTCGCCGGCGGGCGGGCAGGATCTGCGCGCGCTCGCCCTGCGCAATCGCGCCGGGGTGACCGTGGTCGGCGTGGAGCGCGAGGGCCACGTCACCGGCAATCCGGACCCGGGCATGGCGCTCGCCGCCGGCGACATCCTGCTGCTCTTCGGGACCGCCGAGCAGCTCGATGCGGCCCGCGCGCTGCTCGAGCCGCCGCCCGCGGCCGCCGACGCTCCGCCGCCGCCAGCGGGCTCGCCGGAGGACCCCGATTCCCGCTGATTCGCGCCGCCACCCGTGCCGCCCGGAGGAGACCGCCGCCATGACCGCACCCGACCGCCGCCCCGAGACGAACCGGCTCGTTCGCGAGCAGAGCCCCTACCTCCTCCAGCACGCCCACAACCCCGTCGACTGGTACCCTTGGGAACCCGAGGCATTCGCCGCGGCTGCCGCGCGGGATGTGCCCATCTTCCTCTCGGTCGGCTACTCGACCTGCCACTGGTGCCATGTCATGGCGCACGAGTCCTTCGAGAACCTGGCGATCGCGCGGCTCTTGAACGAGCACTTCGTGCCGGTGAAGGTGGACCGCGAGGAACGACCGGACATCGACGAGATGTACCTCGGCGCCACGCAGGTCCTCACGGGCCACGGCGGCTGGCCGAACTCGGTCTGGCTCACGCCCGACCGCCGGCCGTTCTTCGCCGGCACGTACTTCCCGCCCGAGGACCGGCCCGACCGCCCCGGCTTTCCGACCGTGCTCCGGAGGATCGCGGCGTGGTGGGCCACGGAGCGGCGGCATGTGGAGGCGCAGGCCGACGAGGTCACGGATGCGCTGCGCCGCATGGCCGGCGGCAGCCACATGGCGGGCTCAGGGCGCGCCGGGCGCGAGCGGGTGGCGGCCGCTCTGGCCGAGCTCCGACGGACCTTCGACCCCCGCCACGGCGGCTTCGGCACGCGTCCCAAGTTCCCGCCGCACGGCGCGCTCGCACTCCTCCTCCACGAGTTCGAGCTGACCGGCGACCGCGAACTCCTCGGGATGGTCACCCGCACGCTGGATGGTCTCCGGCTCGGGGGCATCCACGACCACGTCGGCGGCGGTTTCGCGCGCTACGCGACCGACGAGCGCTGGTTCCTCCCCCACTTCGAGAAGATGCTGTACGACAACGCCCAGCTCGCACGGGCCTACGTGGACGCGTGGCGGCTCACGGGAACCGAGGACTACCGCCGCGCGGCGGAGCGGACGTTCATGTGGGTGCTCCGCGAGATGCGGCACGGCGAGGGCGCGTTCTACTCGGCGTGGGACGCGGACAGCGAAGGCGAGGAGGGGAAGTTCTACCTGTGGCGCCGCGCCGAGGTGCGCGAGGCGCTGGGCACGGCCGAGGGCGAGCTCTTCTGCCGCGTCTACGGCGTGAGCGAAGCCGGCAACTACTGCGAGGAGGCGACCGGCCGGCGCCCCGGCACGAACATCGTTTACCTCGAGCAGCCGCTCGAGGCGACCGCGGCGCGAGAAGGCCTGGCGCCGGCCGCGCTGCAGGCGCGCATGGACGACGCGCTCGAGAAGCTCCGCGCGGTCCGGAGCCGGCGCGTGCGGCCGCATCTCGACGACAAGGTGCTTGCGAGCTGGAACGGACTGATGATCGGGAGCCTGGCCCACGGCGGACGCGTACTGGGAGAGCCGCGCTACGTGGCGGCCGCCGCGGCCGCAGCCCGGTTCGTGCTCGCGCACCTGCGCGCGGGCGGGAGGCTGCGGCGGAGCTGGCGCGCGGGAGAGGCGAAGCTCAACGCCTACCTCGACGACCACGTGTTCCTCGCGCACGGTCTCCTCGACCTCCACGAGGCCACCGGCGAGGCCGTCTGGCGGGA
>JAFGQW010000377.1 GCA_016935485.1 Planctomycetota bacterium
GGTGGCGCGGGCGGGTTGCGCCCGCGGAGCGTGCGGGTGTCGCGCGCGAAGTGCGCGCGCTGAGGTGGCGCGGGCGGGCTGCGCCCGCGGAGCGTGCGGGTGCGGGTGTCGCGCGCGAAGTGCGCGCGCTGAGGTGGCGCGGGCGGGCTGCGCCCGCGGGGCGCCCGCGGGAAAGTCCGGCAGCACGACCTTCGCCCGGCGCCGGCGGGTGTGCTATGATCCGGCCGATCCGCAGGGCGCTCATGTCGAGGAGGACCGTCGTGGACCCTACCGAGGTCGTCGGGCTGGTGGACCGGCTGGCCGCCATCGGTTCGCCGCGGATCCTCGTGCTCGGCGACATCATCCTCGATCGCTACGTCTGGGGGGAAGTCGAGCGGATCAGTCCGGAGGCGCCGGTCCAGGTGCTCCGCGTGGAGCGCGAGGATCACCGCCTGGGCGGCGCGGGCAACGTCGCCAACAACCTCCGCGCGCTCGGCGCGGAGGTGGTGCTCGCCGGCCTGCGCGGTGCCGATCCGGAGGGCGCGATTCTCGACGATCTGGTGCGAAAGCTCGCCATTTCGGGCGCGGCGATCCGCACCGACGCCGCGCGCCCCACGATCGTCAAGACCCGCCACCTCGCGCACAACCAGCAGATGCTCCGGGTGGACCGGGAGCGCATCCAACCCGCCTCTCCGGCGGACGGCCGCGCCTGGCTGGAGTGCCTCGAGCGGGTGCGCCCGGCCTGCCTGATCCTCAGCGACTACGGGAAAGGGGCACTCCCCGCTGAGATTCTCGCCGCCGTGATCGCGCGCGCCCGCGCGCTCGGGGTGGCGGTGCTCGTGGATCCGAAGTCGAGCGATTTCGGCCGCTACGCGCGCGCGACGGCGGTGACCCCGAACCGCGCCGAGTTCGAGCGCGCCGCCGGCTGCAGCGCGGCCGATCCCGGGTCGTTCCGCACGGCGGCGCTGGATCTGATCCGGCGCCACGAGCTCGAGGCGCTGGTCGTGACCTTCGGCCCGCAAGGCATCTGCCTGATCGCGGCCGACGGCCGCGAGGAGCGGGTGGCCGCGCGGGCCCGCGCGGTGTACGACGTGACGGGGGCGGGAGACACGGTGATCGCCGTCCTCGGCTACGCGCTCGCCGGCGGACTGTCGCTCGTCGACGGCATCCACCTCGCCAACGCCGGGGCCGGCGTCGTGGTGGGCCGCGTGGGCGCGGCCACGGTCAGCGCGGTCGAGATTCGCGAGGCGCTGCTCTCGCCGGACCGGCCCGAGGGCGGCAAGATCCGCACGCGGGAGGAAATCGGCCCGCTGGTCGCGACGCTGCGGGCGGCCGGCAAGCACATCGTGCTCACGAACGGCTGCTTCGACATCCTGCACGCCGGGCACGTGGAGTACCTCGCCTACGCGCGCGCGCTGGGCTCGCTGCTGGTGGTGGGCGTGAACTCCGACGCCAGCGTGCAGCGCATGAACAAGGATGGGATGCGTCCGATCGTTCCCCTCGCGGACCGCATGCGCGTGCTGGCGAGCCTCGAGGCGGTGGATCTGGTGGTGCCTTTCGAGGAAGATACCCCGGTGGAACTCGTGGCCGCGATCGAGCCGGACACCCTGGTCAAGGGCGAGGACTGGCGCGAGCGCGGCGTCGTGGGCCGGGAGCTGGTGGAAGCGCGGGGCGGGCGCGTGGTGCTCGCGCCGCTGCGCCCCGGGGTGAGCACAACCGCCATCATCGAGAAGATCCGCGGCGCGCCGGCTTGACCGGCCGGCGCGGGCCGGGCATGACGATCGATCGAGGAAGGGAGGCCGCAGATGGTCTTTCGGGCATTCAAGCGTCGGGGCAGCGTGGCGGGCGGGAAGTTCGTGCCCGACCACGAGGAGCTCGAGGGCATCGTCAAGGGACTGCAGTCGCAGGGCAAGGTGATCGTGCTGACCAGCGGGACCTTCGACCTGCTCCACGTCGGGCACCTGAGGTGCCTGCGCGACGCCAAGAGCCGCGGGGATTTCCTCGTGCTGGCGCTCCAGAGCGACCGTGCGGTGCGCCGCTCCAAGCATGCTTCCTTGCCCATCATTCCGGAGAAGGAGCGGGCCGAGCTTGCGGAGGCGCTGGACTGTGTCGACTACGTCACCCTCTACCACGAGGACAGCACCGAGAAGCTGCTCTTGAAGCTCAAGCCCAACATCTACGCCATGGGCACCGACTACCGGACGAGCACCCTTCCCGAGCGCGAGACGGTGCTCTCCTACGGGGGCCGCATTCTCATCGTGGGCGACCCCAAGAAGCACTCGACCACCGAGATCCTGAAGCGCGTGAAGAGTTTGAAGAAGGTGCCGGTCGCCGGCGCGCCGGCGGCGAAGCGACGGGTCGAGTCCCGCACGACCCGGACGGCTCGCGCCGGACGCTGAATCTCGCGGCCGCGCGCCGCTCGAAGGCGGGGGTGCGCCGGGCCCGACGTCACGGGAGCGCTGCGAAGTGAGCGGTCGCGAGGAGCTGTTCACGGCGGCCCGCTGGCGCGCGGTTCTCCGCGCGGCGGGCTACCGGGCGGTGCCACACTTCCTCGACCCGGCGGGCGGCCGGCTTCTCCGGCGCCTCCCCGACCGAGCCAACTGGACGATCGCTCTCGACACGCCGGCCGGTCGGGCGACCCTCTACCTCAAGTGCCACGAGCCCTGCCGCCGCAGTGTGCCGCCGGGCCTGCGCGAGTGGTTCCACCACGAGCGGCTGCGCGAGCACGGTCTCGCCGTCCCGGAACCGGCCGCGGCCGGCCGCGACGCGGCGGGCCGTTCGTTCTTCGCCTCGGTCGCGCTGGAAGGGACCGTGCCTCTGGAGGAGTTCCTGTGCCAGCGCGCCCATCGCGACCGCGAGCGCATCCGGCGCCTGGCGGCGCTCGTCCGTCGCCTCCATGCGCTCGAAGTCGGCCACCGCGATCTCTACCTCTGCCACGTGCTGCTCCGGGCGCGGGACGAGGCGCTTTTCCTCATCGACCTCCAGCGGCTAGTCGGCGGTTCCGGACGCCGGCTGCGCCGGCGCTGGAAGGTGAAGGACCTCGCCGCGCTCCACCACTCCTCGGCCGGGCTGGCCGCCGTGACCCGCCACGATCGGCTCCGCTTCCTGCTCGGCTACCTGGGCAAGGAGCGCATCGATCGCGAGACGCGGCGCTGGCTGGGCCGGGTGCGCCGCAAGGCGCGCCGGATGGCCCGGCACCGGCCGCGACACGGCGATGGCGGCGGTGGACGCCCCGATTCCTGCCGGACTCGTACATTCCGGTAGCCGCCCCTGCTTCCGGTCAAGCCTCGAGGTCCCTCGTGCCCGGCGGCCAGGTTTCCGTCTCGGCGTGGACGGCAACCTCCTTTCGCGCTACGCTATGGCCTTGCCGCGCGGGTTCGGACCCGCTCGCGGCCTCCGGGCGACCGCGGCCTGTGCGTTACCGCGCCGGGCTGGGCGCTGCCGGCTCGTGGGTGAGATCATGCGTGTGCGCCACTGTCCGGGGCTCCTCCTTGCGGTGCTGCTGGCGCTTGGCTCTGCGGCCGGAGCCCAATCCACCGGGCAGCCGAGCAACGTCTCGTTCGTCATCTATCCGACGGCCTGGTTCGCCAAGCTGGACAAGCTCCGCGCGGATCTCCGGGACGCGGTGGGCAGCGGACCCGTGATCGGGGAGAAGGTCGACTTCGA
>JAFGQW010000378.1 GCA_016935485.1 Planctomycetota bacterium
CTGGTTCGCCAAGCTGGACAAGCTCCGCGCGGATCTCCGGGACGCGGTGGGCAGCGGACCCGTGATCGGGGAGAAGGTCGACTTCGAGGAGGACTTCGGCATCCGCGACGGGCCCCAGATGCTTGCGGGCTTTCGCGCCTTGCTCGGCTACCGAAAGTCGCTCTACCTGCGGGGCGGCTACCAGGAGCTCGGTTTCCGCGGCGGCACTACGACCGAGCGGGCGACCCGGTTCGCGGGCTACACCATTCCGGCTGACACGTTCGTGGACACTTCCGCGCGCTTCGATTTCTTCGAGGTCGGCCTGCAGTACAACCTCATCGACTCCGACGTGCTCCGGTTCGGCCTGCTGGCCGAGCCCAAGTTCATGAACCTCCGGCTGCGTGTCTCCGGAACCGGCCAGGAAGGCACGTCGGGGCCGCTCGTCCCCTTCTACGAGAAGGAGGAAGAGTTCGTGATCATGCCGCTGCTGGGGCTCGCGCTCGAGCTGCGCCCCCTGGATTACCTCGGCATTCGCGGGGAGATCAAGGGGCTGTCGATCCCGAACGCCGATTCGTTCGGGCTTCGCGTGGACGGGCGCCTGAGGGCCGTGGATGCGGAGGTCGGCGTCAGCCTTGTGCTGAGCGACGCCCTCGCGCTGACCGGCGGCTACCGCCTGCTGCGGTTCGATCTCGAGCTCGAAGACTCCGACCCGCGGAGCCTGGACGTCAAGGCGGAGTTCTCGGGCTGGTTCGTTGCGATCGACTTGCGGTTCTGAGCCGCGCGCCCGCGGCCGGCGAGGTTGAACCTTGCCCCCCGGAACGTGCGTCCTAACATTCTGCTGTCCCGGCGCCGCGGGGACGCGGGCCGGAAAGGCCCTGGACAACGGGGGCGCGATTCAAGCTGGCTGCCGCAGGTGGCGCCGCGCTCCCGACCGGGGGAACGGACTGACCGGACCATCATGCCCAACACCAAGAAACTGCCGAAAGAAGCCCGCAAGCGCTCGAAGCGGGCTGCCCGCAAGGCGCTCCACGAGCTGCGTGCCTCGATGACGCGCGACGAGCGCAAGGCCTTCGCGAAGGAGGAGAAGGCGAGCCTCAAGGTCTTCCTGACCCGCCGGCGCGCCGAGGCCAGGGCGGCCGCCGCGAAGAAGGAGGAAGCGCCGGCCGCGGGCGGCGGGGCGTCCTAGCCGGCGTTCCGCGCCGCCCGCGTGGCCGACGCGGCCAGTAGCATGGCGTTCTGGCGGATCGGGCTGGTGATCGATCGCCTGGACCCCTTGAAGGGGGGAGCGGAGGCCTACCTCGTCCGGTTGGCCCGGTTCCTCGCCGGCCGCGGACACGAGCCCCACTTCCTGGCGTGCCACTTCGCCCCCGGCGTCGACGGAGGACAGACCCATGCGGTGCGCCTGCCCCCGTTGCCGCGGGCGCTGCGCGACATCGCCTTCGACCGGGGCGCCGCGCGCCTTGCCGTGCGCCTCGGGCTGGACGTGACCCTCGGCGTGCGCCACACGCCGTCCACCGCGGTCTTCCAGCCGCACGGCGGCGTCTACTCCTGCGCCGCCCGCGCTCAGTCCCGCTCGGCGGGATGGCGCCGCCCGCTGCACGCGCAAGTCCGCGCGCTCAACCCCAAGCACCTCGCGCTCCTTCACCTCGAGGCCCTGCAGCGCCGGCGGGGCGGCCGGGTCCGCCACGTCGCTCTCTCCGAGCGCGTGCGCGCGGACATGTGCCGCGTCTACCGGCTGGACGAGGCGGACGCGCCCGTGCTGCTCTACAACGGCGTGGACTGCCGGCGATTCGCCCCGGACCCGGGGGGCGACGATCGCGCCCGGATCCGTGCGCGGCACGGGATCGACCCGGCCGCATTCGTGGTGCTCTTCATGGCGCACAACTTCCGGCTGAAGGGGCTCGGCCATCTGATCGCCGCGGCGGCGGGGCTCCAGCGGCGGCCGGATCCGCGGCTGCGCGTGCTCGTGGTGGGACGCGGCCGGACGGCGGGCTACGTGCGGCGCGCCCGCGCGCTCGGGCTCGGGCAGACGTTCGTCTTCGCCGGCGACACGGCGGCTCCGGAGGGCTACTACCGGGCGGCCGACGTGCTGGCGCACCCGACCTACTACGATCCGTGCTCGAGCGTGTGCCTGGAGGCGCTCGCCTGCGGGCTGCCGGTGGTGACCACCGCGGCCAACGGCGTCGGCGAGCTGATCGCCGCGGCGGGCGGCGGCGTGGTGCTGGCGGACGCGGCCGACGAGGGCGGCCTGCGCGCCGCACTGGCCGGCTTGCGCAGGGACCCGGGCCGGCGCGCGCGGCTGGCCGCGGAGGCCCGGCGGCTGGCGGAGGCGCACCCGGAGGACCGCGCGTTCGCGGGCCTGGAGTCGGTGCTGGCCGCGGCGGCGCAGGGGGGTGGCTGAGATGGCGCACCTGGGTCTCCTGGTGACGTCGGCCGAGGATCCCAGCGCGCGCTTCCGGTTCGGCAGCTACCTCGCGCGCTTCCGTGCGGCCGGGCACCGCGCCGAGGTGCTGGTCCTGCCGTCCGGCCGCCGGGCCCGGGCGCGGCTTTTCCGCTCGCTCCGGTCGGCGGATGCGGTCGTGCTGCTGCGCCGGCTGCTGCAGCCGTGGGAGACCTGGTCCTTGAGGCGCGCCGTCCGGCGGCTGGTCTTCGAGTACGACGACGCGCTGCTGCTCCGGGACTCCAGCCGCGGTGCCGTGTCCGGTGCGGCGCGCACGTGGAAGTTCGCCGCGCTGGTGCGGGCGGCGGACCAGGTGGTCGCGGGCAGCGCCTACCTGGCGCGGCTGGCCCAACCGTTCCGGACGGAGGTCGCCGTCGTGCCGACCGTGGTCGATCCCGAGGCTTATCCTCCCCGGGCGCCGCATGCCGAGGCGGGGCCCGAAGGCCCGGTGCTCGGCTGGATCGGCACCCGCCCGAACCTCTCCTACCTGGAGGCCCTCGGGAAGCCGCTTGCGGCGCTCGTCGGCGAGCGCCGGTTCACGCTCCGGGTGCTCGCGGATGCACCGCCCGCGCTGGCCGGCCTCGCGCCGGCGCGGATCGAGTTCGTGCCCTGGCGCGCCGAACGGGAGGCGGAGTTCCTACGCGGGCTCGACGTGGGGCTGATGCCGCTCAAGGACGATGCGTGGTGTCGCGGGAAGTGCGGCCTCAAGGCGCTGCAGTACATGGCGGCGGGCGTGCCCGTCGTGGCGGCGAACGTCGGCATTGCGGCCGAGCTGATCGGCCCGGCCGGCGTGACGGTGCCGCCGGGCGGGGACTGGATTGCCGTGCTGCGCCGGCTGCTCGGCGACGCCGGGCTGCGGAACCAGCTCGGCGCGGAGGGGCGCCGGCGGGTGCAGCAGGCGTTCTCGCCGGGCGTGTGGTTCGAGCGCCTAGAGGCGCTCTATCTCGGGCGCGCCGATGAGCACTGAGGTCGGCGGCATGGGCGCTGCCGCCCGCGGTGGGCTCCCGTCCGGGATCCGGATGGACCGTGCGCGCCCGGCCGCTACACTTGGCAGCATGGAACCGGCTTCGGGAACCGGACCGCGCGGCCGCGCCGCCGGCCCCATCGAGCCGCCGCGGTCGATCCTGGTGCGGCTGCCCAACTGGCTCGGCGACGTCGTGATGGCCACGGGGGCGCTCTGCGCGCTCAAGGAGCGCTATCCGGAGGCGCGGCTCACGGCGCTCGGGCGGCGGGCGCACGCGGAGCTGCTGCGCGGCCTCCCGGCGATCGATGCGTTCGTCGCGCTCGACGGTGGCAAGGGGCCCGCCGCCATCGTGCGGCAGGGGCTGCGCCTGCGGAGCGCGGGCTTCGATCTCGGCGTGCTGCTGCCGAACAGCTTCTCTTCGGCCGCAATCTTCCGGGTCGCGGGCATCCGCGAGCGCATCGGCTACGACCTCAACTTCCGGGGGGCGCTGCTCACGCGAAAGATCCGGCCGGCCATGGACGGGCACCGCCGGATCCCCACGCCCATGCCCGAGTACTATCGCAGGCTCCTCGAGCTCGTCGATGCCGGCGAGCCGTCGTTTCCGCCGCGCCTGGCGGTGGGCGCGGACGACGAGGTCGCGCTCGCGCGCTACCTCGCCGCCCAGCCGCTTCCGCCGGGGCGGGGGCCGCTGGTGCTGCTCAATGCCGGCGCGAGCTTCGGCCCCTCGAAGCTCTGGCGCTCCGGGCGGTTCGCCGCGGTGGGCGACCGGCTCCAGGCGGAACAGGACGCGCGGATCGTGGTGCTGGCCGGCCCCGGCGAGGAGGGGCTCGCCGCGGAGATCGCCGGGGCGATGCGCCGGCCCCACCGGGCGGTGATTCCGGAGCTCCTCCGCCTCGGCGCGCTCAAGGCGCTCGTGCGCCGCGCGGACCTCCTGGTGACGACCGACACCGGACCCCGGCACGTGGCGGTGGCGCTGGGCCGGCCGGTCGTGGTGCTCATGGGCTCCACGGATCCGCGCCACACGAACTACGGGCTGGAGCGGACGACGCTGATCCGGAAGGACGTGGACTGCAGCCCCTGCCACCTCAAGACGTGCCCCATCGACCACCGGTGCATGGAGCGCATCACGGTCGAGGAAGTGGTGGCGGCGGCCCGCGCGCGGCTGTCCGCCGGCGGGAGATCCGCGGCGCCGGAATGACGGCCCGGCGGGCGTGCCGCGGAGACGGCACGCGGCGGGGCGATCGGCGCGGTCGGGCGGCCGGCCCGGATCCGTTCCCACCTCGGACGACAGCGTCTATAATCCCTGTGCACGCCCGTTCGATTCGCGGCCGATCCGATCCGGTCCGGTGCCGTTCCGTGGCGGTGGCGCCCATGCCCGGGCCCCGGCTCGGCCGCAAGCCACCGAGCGAGACAGGAGGGAACGTATGCAGCGAGATGCTCCCGGATCGGGGCTCCTGCTCGGAGTGGTTCTCCTGGTGGGGCTTGCGGCTTGCCGGGGCGAGGACGAGCACGGGACTACCACGCACCGAAACGACACGCTGGAAGGCAAGTACTGGTATCTGTCGTTCGCGCGGGCCGTGAGCACCACGATCCAGCCGGACCTGTGGACCCGCGGCGGCGTCCTCGAGGCCGACGGGGAGGGCACGCTGACGTATCTCTTCAACCTGGGTGCGCCGCTCGCCAGCCGCACGCGCTCGTACGGGGTCAACACCGTCGGGCAGATCGACAACAACTCGGACCAGCCGGGCGCCACCCTGCCGCTCGGCGAGCTCTTCGAGCTCGGCGATCTCGACCGCACGTCGGGCCGGATCGGGATCGAGCTTGCGGGCAAGTTCGGGGCGAGCCTCACCGTGAACGACTTCGTGGACGCGGGCGGGCTGTCGGGCTACTACCACGCGGTGCTGCTGCAGTTCAGCCGGCCGGGGATCCTCACCGGCACGGGCAATGCCACGCTCACAAAGAACGACGAGACGACCGCCAGCTGGCGCATCGACACCACGCTGTCCACCGCCAGCACGCTCGTCCGCATGGGCGCGCTGAAGCTGGCTCCGGACGGGGCGGTCAGCGCGCAGGACGGCACGACGAGCCGGGAATACGTCGGCTTCGGCGAGCCGCACGGCGACTGGCTGGTCTGGGCCGAGCGCGACACGTCCAACCCGAACCAGGTCTACCGGATGGACATCCTGGTGCGCAAGGGCAAGGGGCTGGACCCAAGCAGCCTCGAGGGGCGAATGAACCTGGTCGGTTTCTACCAGGAGGCGGCCGGCAGCGCCGTGGACACGCTCTTCGGCCGCATCGTGTTCGACGGCCAGGGCTCCTACAGCGACTTCACGCGGCGCAATTCGTTCGGCAACGCCTTCACCACCGGCAGCTACGTCTACCCCTACGACGTGGCGCCGGACGGGCGCGTGACCTTCGTCGGCGGCTCCAACCCGATCGGCTTCGTCTCGCGCTCCTCGGCGCGGCGGCTGCTCGTCTTCCCGGACGTCGACCCGAGCGGCAGCCCGGGCAGCCTCGGGCTGTTCATCGCGCTGCATCGCTGACGCCGCCGCCCGGGTCGGCGGCCGCCGGAATCCACTCCCGGCCGGCCGGATCGCTCCCTCACGGCCCGCGCGGCGGGGGGGCCGGTGCGGCCGTCGCGCGGAACACGGCCGCGCACTCCCCAGGCGCCGCTGCCAGCAGGTAGAGCCCCTCGATGCGCTTGATCCAGCGGTCGGCGGAATGGTGCTCGACCACGAACGCGCGCGCCGCCCGACCCATCGCCTGGCGCAGCGCGTCGTCTCCGAGGAGGCGCATCACGTGGCGGGCGAGCATCTCGGCGTCGCGCCGCGGGAACAGGAAGCCGTTCTCGCCGTCGCGGATCAGGTCCGCGCACCCCGAGATATCCGGTCCGACCGCCACCTTGCCGAGCGCCATGCCCTCCACGAGCGCGTAGGGAAGGCCCTCCCACAGACTGGACAGCACGTTCACGTCGAAGGAAGCGATCTCGGTCTGGATGTCCTCGCGGTAGCCGAGGAAGTCCACGGAGGCGGCGATGCCGAGCTCCCGGGCGTAGCGGCGGGCCGGCGGCAGCAGCGGGCCGTCGCCCACCAGCACGAACCGGGTGGCCGGAAAGCGCGCGAGCACGAGGCGCGCGGCGGCGAGGAAGGTGAACGGGTCCTTCGGCGGCGCGAGCCGGCTCACCATGCCCACGACACGCGCCGGGCCGGTGGGCGGGGGCGCGGCGGGCGGGCGGAAGCGGTTCGTGTCCACGGCATTCGGGATGATGCTGACCCGCTCCGGGGCCGTCAGCTGAAGCTCGACGATCTGGGCGCCCTCGCGCGGGGCGGTGGCCACGATGCGGGTGGTCACCCTGCCGAGCAGGCGCTCCAGCCCGATGTGCAGGAGCCGCTTGATCCAGGGGAGCCCGTAGTTGAAGTAGAAGCCGTGCGCGGTGTAGACCACGGCCGGCGTGCCCGCCAGGCGCGCGGCGATGCGGCCGAGCATGCCGGCCTTGGCGGCGTGGCAATGCACGAGGTGGAAGCGCCCCCGCCGGAGCAGCCGGTAGATGCGCCAGAGTGCGATCGCGTCGCTCACCGGATGGAACGCGCGCTTGATCTCGAGGCGGGTGACCTCGGTGCCGAGGTCGACCAGCCGCTCGACGAACGGCGAGCGGCCCTCGTCGGCGGTGACGACGCTCACGTCGAACCGGCGGCGGTCGATCATGCGGACGAGCAGCTCGACATGGCGGGCGGCGCCCCCGGTGGTGGGGCGGATGAACTCGAGCACGCGCAGGCGCCGGGTGGGCGCCGCGGCGGGGGCTTGCGGGGGGGGCGTCGCGGCGGCGGTGTTCACGGGGCTCCCCCGGTTCGAATCGCCTCCTCGTAGAGGGCCGCCGTCTCAGCGGCCATACGGGCGGCGGTGAAGCGGCGCTCGAAGGCCGCGCGTGCCGCGCGCCGGAGGGAGGCCTGCCGCCCGGCGTCGCGCAGCAGGGCGAGGACGGCGTCGGCCAGCGCGCGCGGATCCTCGGGCGGTACGAGCAGGCCCGTCACGCCGTGGGTGATGACCTCCGGGATGCCGCCGACGCGCGTCGCCACCACCGGACAGCCGTGCGCCATGGCTTCGAGCAAGACGATGCCGAACCCCTCCCAGCGCGACGGCAGAACGAATACATCCAGGGCGCCGAGCAAGGCAGGGATGTCCGCGACGTGGCCGGCGAGCTGGACCTTGCCGGCCAGGCCCGTCCGCTCCACGAGCGCCGCGAGTCGCGGCGCCTCCTCGCCGCGGCCGGCGATGACCACCCGGATGCGCGGGTCCGCGTCGACCAGCCGGCGCGCGGCGGCGACCAGGATGTCCAGGCCCTTCTGGGCGGTCAGGCGGGCGGCGGTGCCGATGAGCACCCCGCCGGGTTCGGCGCCCCACCGCCGCCGGACCTCGCCCGGGTCCTCGCGGGCGGCCTCGATCTCGATGCCGTGCCGCACGATGACCATGCGTGCGGCCGGGAATCCGGCCCGCTCCACGTAGAAGCGGACGACGGCGGCCGAAACGGCCACCTGCCGCTCCGCGCGCCGGGCGACGGCCCGCGCCAGCGCGCCGTAGAACGGGTGGAGCAGGTACTGGTCCTCGTTGTGCTTGTGCGACAGGACGGGAATGCCGGTGCCGGCGGCGGCCGCCGCGCCGTACACGTCGGCCTTGAACAGGTGGGTGACGACGAGATCCGGCCGGAGCCGCCGCAGCAGCGCCGCCAGCCGAACCAGGCAGACGGGGTCGAGGCGGCCCCGGATACGCAGGGCCAGCGGTGCCACGCCGAGCGCCGCGAAGCGCGGCGCGAGCCCGCCCTCTCCCTTGAGGTAGCCCACCGTGAACCGGAATCGTTCCCGGAGCCGGCCGACCAGCGTGAGCAGCTGGTGCTCCGCACCGCCCGGATCCAGGGTGGTGATGAGTTCAAGAATGTGGGGTCGAGGCGAGCGCTCGCGCACGGTTTTCGCCACCGAGTTTACGGGTCCGGATGCCGGGGATACAATACTCCACGCGCGAGCCTTTTTCCGAGAGTGTGCGTCGCGTGCGGCTCGATCGGGTGCGCGGGCCCGGGCCGCGCGCCGGCGCCGCCTGGAGTTTCGGGGTCACTTTGCCTGCCGCTCAGTCGCCGAACAAGTCTGAAATCGACGCCGCCAATCGGCTCATCGTGATCGAGGAGTCCGAGCGGCGCATCGTGCCGCTCCAGAACGACGTCATCACCGTCGGTCGCTCCCAGGAGAACACGCTGGCGATCCGCGATCCGCGCTCCTCGCGCTTTCACTGCCGGCTCGAGCGCATCGGTGGACGCTACGAGCTGGTCGACGTGGGCAGCCAGAACGGCACCTACCTGAACGGCGCGATCACCAGCCGCAAGGCGCTGCAGGAGGGCGATCTCATCGAGATCGGCAACGTCAAGATCTTCTTCGGCAGCGAGGAGCGCCCCCGCCCCGTGGCGGGGCTGACCGTCGACGCCACCTGCGATCTCGGCCGGCTCGGCCCCGAGCGCAGCAGCCTCCTGCGCATGCACGAGGTCGCCCGGGCGCTCAACGCCGAGCTCGATCTCGAGCGGCTGCTCGAGCTGATCGTGGACGCCTCGATCGAGCTGACCCACGCGGCGCGCGGCTATCTGCTGCTCACGCGGGGCGCGGGCATCGAGGTGGAGGTCGCGCGCAACTTCGGGCGCGCCCGGGTGCGGCCCGAGGAGGTGAACCTCAGCCGCTCCGTGGCCCGCCGCGTGCTCGTGAGCGGCGAGCCGATCTTGAGTCTCGACCTCGGGAGCGACGCGCGCTTCAGCGCGGCCGAGAGCGTCGCCGAGCTCGGGCTCCGGAGCGTGCTCTGCGTGCCGGTGCGCGCGCCGGACAAGGTCGTCGGCGCGCTCTACCTCGAGGAGCGCGCCAAGCGCGGCGTCTTCACGGAGGACGACAAGGTCAACCTGGAGGTCTTCTCGGCGCATGCCGGGGTGGCAATCCGCAACGCCGAGCTCATGAACGAGCTCCGCCGGGGCAAGCTCAGGATCGAGGAGCTCAACCGCGAGCTGCGCGACCGGGTGGAGACCCAGGAGGTCGAGCTCTCGCAGGTCCGGGCGGCGCTGCGCCAGAACCAGGTCGAGCTCCAGCACAAGTACGACTACCACAACATCGTCGGCGTGAGCCGCGCGATGCGGGACGTCTTCCGCCTGCTCGACAAGGTGATCGAGTCCGAGGTGCCGGTGCTGATCGGCGGCGACAGCGGGACAGGCAAGGAGCTGATCGCGCGCGCCATTCACTTCAACGGGCCGCGGAAGAACGCGCCCTTCGTCACCGAGAACTGCGCCGCGCTGCCCGACAGCCTGCTCGAGAGCGAGCTGTTCGGCTACCGCAAGGGGGCGTTCACCGGCGCCGACAAGGACAAGAAGGGACTGTTCGAGATCGCCACCGGCGGCACGCTCTTCCTCGACGAGGTGGGCGAGATGAGCGCCTCGATGCAGAAGAAGCTGCTCCGCGTGCTCCAGGAGAGCGAGGTACGGCCGATCGGCGCCAAAGACGTCGTGAAGATCAACGTGCGGCTCATCTCCGCCGCCAACCGCGATCTGATGGATCTGGTCGAGGCGGGGGAGTTCCGCGAGGATCTGTTCTACCGGCTGAAGGTGATCAGCATCCACCTGCCACCGCTGAGGGACCGCAAGGAGGACATTCCCTACCTGCTCGACCACTTCCTCGCGCTCTACGGCGACCGGAAGGGCAAGGGGCATCTCCAGTACGACGGCGAGGTCCTCACCCGCCTGATGGGATACGACTGGCCGGGCAACATCCGGGAGCTCGAGAACGAGGTGCGCCGGGCGGTGGCCCTGGCCGAGGACCGCATCACGCCGACGTGCTTCAGCGAGCATGTCCGTCCGCGCGGGCCCCGCGGCGAGGCGACGCCCGAGGGCGTGCGCAGCCTGCCCGCGCTGATCGAGGAGGCCGAGAAGCGCGAGATCCGCAAGGCGCTCGAGCAGGCGGCGGGCAACAAGACGCGGGCGGCGCAGCTGCTGTCCGTCAGCCGCTTCACGCTGCAGCGCAAACTCGAGAAGTACCACCTGGAATGATCCGGATCGCGTGCGGACGATCCGGTCCACGATCGGCCCGGCGCGCCGCGCGGCCGGCGGCCGGGCAGGAGGAGGCGGCGATGGAGAAGAGAGCGCGGGCGCGGGTCCGGCGGATCGGCGCGCGGCTGGTCCTGCTGCTGGCGATGGGCGCCGCGGCGCCGGCCTTCGCGGACGAGATCCACCTGAAGAGCGGCGGCAAGATCGTCGGCAAGGTGGAGGAGGTCACGGCCGAGCGCGTGCGGGTGAAAACGCCCTTCGGCGTGCAGTCCGTCGCGCGGGCGGACATCGTCCGCATCGACTACAAGCCGACGCCGGCGGAGGAGTTCGCGGCGCGGCTGGAGCAGACCGACCGGCAGGATGTCGACGCGCTGGTTGCGCTGGCGGACTGGGCCCGGAGCGCCGGCCTGAAGAAGGAGGCGGAGCGGACGCTCCGCCTGGTGATCGCGGTGGATCCGAACCACCGCGTCGCCCGCGAGGCGCTGGGCCACGTCCTCTTCGAGGGCGTGTGGATGACGCGCAAGGAGGCGGAGGAGGCGGAGCAGCGCCGGGCGGAGGCCGACCGGCGGCTGCGCGGGCTGATCCGCTACCAGGGCGAGTGGGTGACGCGCGAGGAGATGGAGGCGCGCGAGAAGGGCTGGGTCAAGGTCGGCGACCGCTGGCTGCCGCCCGAGGAGGCCAACCGGGCGCGCGGTCTGGTGCAGGTGGGCGGGGAGTGGCTGCCGCGCCACGAGGCCGAGGCGCGCCGGCGGGCGGGCGAGCTCGAGCAGGCGCTCGGCGTCAAGCTGGAGACCGCCGCCACGACGCGCTTCAGGGTCTTCTCGGAGTTCGGCGTGGACCAGGCCCGAGCCGTGGCGGACGCCGGGGAGAAGGCGCTTGGCCTGGTACGCGAGCGCGTCGGCTGGCTGGAACCGGTCTGGAAGCCGGAGGAGCCGTGCGAGCTCGTCCTGCTGCGCACGCCCGGCTCCTACATGCAGCTCGTGGATCGGATCGGCGCCGCCACGAATCAGCCGCCGGGGTGGGCGGACTACGCCAAGCGCCAGACGAGCTTCTACACCGTGTCGCCACCGGCGTCGGTGCAGCACGCCGGCGGCCGGCGGGCGCCCGACATGATCTTCACGGCCATCCACCACGTCGGCCACATCGCGCTCCACGGGATCCATCCGGGCTACACGTATCCGCCGGTCTGGCTGGACGAGGGGTTCGCGGTCTGGATCGAGCATGCCACCTTGAAGGAGTCGCTGACGGCCTGCTCGACGACCGGCTACGGCGTGGCTTCGCCGCGCCAGGACAAGTGGAGCCAGAGCGCGCACTGGAAGGCCAACCTCAAGGCGGGGCTCGCGGACGGCTCGGTCGTCGGGCTCGAGCGGTTGATGGTGGCCCGGCTGAACGAGCTGGGCTGGATGGAGATCGCCAAGGCCTGGAGCGTGGTGGACTGGTGGATCCAGACCGACCGGGAGCGGTTCCTCCGGTTCGTGAAGGAGGTGCGGCAGCGCTACCCCCGCTACGACAAGCACGCGGAAGCGGGCCCCGCGGACTTCCTTCGGTTCCAGACCGAGGCGCTCGAGGAAGTCTTCGGACTGAGCCCCGCAGGCGCCGAGAAGGCCTGGCGCAGCCATGTGTCCGCAGGCTCCTGACTCCGCCGCACCGTCCGGAGCCCCGGAGATCAAGGGCTACCGGATCGTCGCCGTGCTGGGCGAAGGCGCGGTCGGCACGGTGTACAAGGCCCGCCGGACCGACACGGGCGTGGCCGTCGCGCTCAAGGTGCTCCACGCGGTCGGGCCCAAGCGCCGCAAGCACATCGCGCGGCTGGTCCAGGAGGGCCGCATGATCGCGCGCCTGAACCACCCGGGCATCGTCAAGGGACTCGACGTCGGCGAGAGCGGCGGGTGCTACTACATCGCGATGGAGCTGGTCGACGGCCGGAGCCTCCGCGATCACCTCGAGGCCGGCCGCGTGTTCACCGAGGCCGAGACCCTCGCGGTCGCGATCAGCGCCGTGCGGGCGCTTCATCACGCGGCCCGCCACGGCGTGGTGCACCGCGACATCAAGCCGGCCAACCTGATGCTCACCGCGGACGGCAAGGTGAAGATCACCGACCTGGGGCTCGCGAAGGACGCGGTCGACCTGAGTCTCACCCGGAGCGATGCGACGGTCGGCACGCCGCAGTACATCGCTCCCGAGCAGGCTCGCGACTCCCAGTCGGTGGACGTCCGGAGCGACATCTTCTCGCTCGGCAGCACGCTCTACCACATGGTGTGCGGGCAGCCGCCGTTTGCCGGCGGCTCGCTGGCGGAGATCCTCACGAAGGTGCTCTACGAGACCGAGGTCCCGGTGGAGCGCCTCAACCCGGCGGTCAGCGCGCCCTTCTCCAAGCTCCTCCGGCGCACGCTCGCCAAGGATCCAGGGGACCGCTACCAGGGCTACACGGAACTCCTGGCGGATCTCGAACGCGTGCGCGCGGGGCGGGACATCCCGGGCCCGGTGCGCCGGGACCGCGCCGCCCGGCCCTCGTGGGTCGGCTGGGCGGGCGGGGCGCTGGCCCTGGCTGCGGGGGTCGGGCTGCTCGTCTTCCAGCCGTGGCGCGCCCCCGATCGCGGCGAAGGAGCGCCGCCGATCCCGGCGGTCGGCGAGCCCGCGGTTTCCGAGCCGTCCCCCGCGCCGCGTGCACCCGCTCCCTGGGAAGCGTCGCTCGCGGAGGTGCGCGGCGATCTGCTCGCACTCGTCCACGAGGAGCGCTACGCGGAGACCGAGGCGCGGCTCGACAACGAACGGCCGCGCTTCATCCGGATGGGGGCGGGCGCCCGGGACGCCTTCGAGCGCCTCGAGGAGGAAGTGGTGCGCCGGATCGGGGTGAACTGCCGGCGGGGGCTCACGGCCCGGCTGAGCGCGCTGGACGCGTGGGTGGTTCGGGAGCTCGCCGATGAGCCGGTCGAGGCCGGCAAGTTCCGCCGGATCCAGGCCGAGATCAAGGCCGTCGAGGAGCGCATCCGGGCTCTTCCCGGCCTCCTCGAGCCGGACTTCGCGGCCACGTTCCAGGGCGAGCTCGACGAGATCAGGGAGCGCGCCCGCGCCCGTTCGGAAGCGATCGCTCGGCGGGGGCTCCGGGTGGCGCGGCAGCTGGCCGGGGAGGATCGGTTCGCTTCCGCCAATCGCGAAGCCGAGCGGCTCCTCGCGTTCGATGTGGAGATCTTCTACCCGCCGGTGCGCCTGGAGATCGAGTCGTTTCGCGACGAGCTGACGAAGCTGCGCGCGCAGGCCGAGACCCGCCTCAAGGACGCCTACCGGATGTTTCAGGCCGGACTGGAATCGCGGCTGGCGAGCTGGCAGTACCAGCAGGCCGAGCAGGAGCTCGCGGAGTTCGAGCGCCGGCTGAAACCCTGGGAGGCGGAGGCGCCGCGCGAGGCGAGCCCGGTCCATCGCCTGCTGCAGCAGGACCGGAGCGACTTCGAGGGCATTCTCGGCGTCTGGGCTCTCGCGCGCCGCCGCCTGGAGGTGCTGGTCCAGGCCGGAGAGCCGGCGCGCCTGGCCTTCGGCAAGGAGACGAGTTCCAAGGTGGTCGAGGCGCTGGAGGGCGAGAAGTACCCCGAGGTCACCCGGATTCGCTTCCAGGTGGGCGGCCGCTCGCTGGAAGGGCGTCTTTCCGAGCTGACTCCGGAGTGCGTCGTCGAGGAGCTGGCGGCGAAGGCGGGGCATCTCGAGCCGCGCTGGCTGGCGCTGTTCTACTTCTATGCCGCCCTGCGGCCCGACCTCGGCCCTCAAGCCGCGCGGGCCCTGCTGGCGAGGTCGGAGGACAGTTTCCAGGCTTCCGGGGGGGCAGGTTCTCGTTTCCAGGAGCGCATCGCGGAGCTCAAGCGGCGGCTGAGCGCGACGCAGCGCGATCTGGAGCGCTGGGCGCTGGAGCTGCACGAGGCGGCGCTGGCGGATTTCCGCAAGTGGGATTTCGGGGAGGCGCGCGCCCGGTGGCTGCGGATGCAGGACCAGTTCTCGGCCGTCTTCAAGAGCCGGCCCGAATACCGGGACTGGTTGGGGCTGGCCGAGAAGTGCGTGCCGCTCGAGGTCCTGAAGCAGCGCTTTCCGGGTGCGGTGCGGGAGCATCTCTACCGCGAGCAAGACCATCCGCTCGCCTTCCGGCTCACGATGCCGCTCCGGGCGGACGTGGAGCTCCCGGGGCTCAAGTACGCCTGGGAGAGCTGGCAGCTCGGTCCGGCTGGCCTCGTGCGGCTGGTGGAGAAGACGGTCTCCGGCTCCGCACCGTTTCCCCCGGCGTGGGGCGTGCGGGTGCCGATCGCCCTCAACTACAAGTACCCGGCCGCGGTGACGGTCACGGTGGCGACCGACCCGGAGGATGTCATGAGCCTGTTCTGCATCTCGCTCGGCGGCAACATCGCCGGCCTGCTCAGCCTGGATGGGATCCGCGACAGGGACGGCAGCATTCCGCCCAACCAGGTGAGCCTGTGGACGTCTTCCGCGCCTCCCGGGCGGTCCGACGTCGACGTCTTCGCGGAGTTCGAGCGGCAGTTCCAGCTCGTGCCCGGCAGTCCTGCGCCCCCGGGACATCCGTATCGCTTGCAGATCGGCAAGACCCACCGCATCGGGCTTGCGGTTCGGGACAGGGAGCGGTTGCTCGTGTTCAGCGCCGACGGCACCGAGCGCGCGCAGCGCAAGGTAAGCCGGCTCAGGACGATCGAGGAGATCGAGATCCGGGCCTGGAACAACCCGATCGTCCTGAAGGAGCTGGTGGTGGAAGGGGTGCTGAGCCGGTGAGGCGCGGGGTCTGACCCCGTGCCGGGGTGAAGGTGCGGGTGCGGGTGGCGCGCGCGAAGGGCGCGCGCTGCGTGGCGCGGGCGGGCGGCGCCCGCGGGGATGACGACTGGGGTCTGACGCCGGACATTGCAGACACGGCGGTCTGCAATTGGATGGGGTCAGGCGCCGGCAGTTGCAGGGGCGGTCGAGCACGAGCACGAGCACGATCCGGAGACGTGCGGGTGCGGGGTGCGGGTGACGCGCGCGGAATGCGCGCGCTGCGTGGCGCGGGCGGGCGGCGCCCGCGGGAAAATGGCAACCCGGCTCGGCGCGAGAAACTGGTTGGCAGCCGAAACGCATCCACACGAGCGTGGCGCCGAGCCGGGTTCCAAGGGACTGATCAGGTGCTTGCTGGTTCCGGTCGGAACCGGAGCGTTCGAAAAAGGGGAGGGCCCGGTTCCAGCCGCAGAAACCGGGCCCCTGAAACGACTCGGTGGCATTTGCAGGGTGGCAGAGTGGTTTCGGCAGCTGGCTGCCATGCCCTCCGCGGGGAGGGGTTAGGCCCTGTAGTTTTGCGTCGCCCCCTTTCGAGGGTTTTGCCCTTCTGGCCTCGAGATCTCCTTTCGCTGCTGGAGGCCCTTTCGTCCGCTCAACCGAATAATACAACCTGTATAAAGTTTGTCAAACACGCAATCCGCTACTTCTCCGGTTTCTCCTCCGGGGTGCCCCGGGGCTCCTGCTCGACGATCTGGAAGGCCTTGGCGTCGACCACCACCAGACAGCGCGGTCCCACCGTGAAGAACTTGCCGAGCGCCGGGTGCTTGCGGACCAGCGCGAAGTACGGCTCCGAGAAGGCCTCGACCTGGACCAGGCTCTCGCGCATCGTCTTGGGATCGAAGAGCGTGTCGACCCACACGCCGCCGAGATAGACGAACGTGCGGTCCTCGACGACCTTGAATCCGTAGCCGATCCGGCGGAGCTCCTCGCGGGTGGCGTCATCGAGCACGCGGGAGCCGAAGCGGCCGAAGTAGAGGCTGGCGAAATCGTCGGCCTCGGCGCCGGCGGCTCTCCCGGATCCGCCGCGGCCCGCGGGTGCGGGCGCGGCGTGGGAAGGCGCCTCCCCGGCACGGAGCTTGCCCGAGGCCCGGCTGACCCGGGTCGCTTCGTCACCCGATTCCCGGCGCAGCGTCGATTGCGCCTCGTTCTCCGCCCGCTCCTCGCGATCCCGCAGCGCGCGGACGGCGCCGTCGAGGTCGGGCGATTCCTGTCCCGGGCCGCCGCCACGCTGGAGCCGGGTCACCAGCGCGCGCTCGTCCTCGATCACCAGGAACGACGTGTACGGCGTGACGATGCCGTAGCGCTTGCCGAGCGCCACGATCGCGTCGGTCAGCTCCTTCTCGGCGCCATGCAGCCGCACCTGGTCGAGCAGGAAGCCCACCTTGCGCATGGCCCAGAGCCGCGGGATGAAGGCGCCCGTGCTGCGGTCGGCCGGGAAGTCCGCCTCGTAGGTGAACGTCTGCTCCGCGTTCTTCATCCGCCCGCGGAGCGTGATCGCATGCCGGCCGGCCTCGGCGTAGCGCCCGAGCACGAGCAGCTGGGACCCCTTGAAGAGATCGGGCAGCTCGCGCGGGTAGGTGTCGAAGACCGTCTGGCCGGCCACCTTGAGCTTGAGATCCGCGAGCACCGGGTAGCGGACCTTCTCGTAGAAGGCGCTCACCTTCACTTCGATCGACTCGCCGGCGCCGACATAGGTGCGCGTGCCGCGGTTCTGCTCGGCCATCAGGTCGAGCAGCCGCGTGTTCACGTCGCTGCCGACACCGAATACGAAGATGCGATTGCGCGCCCGGTTGCTCTTCTGGACGGCCTTGAGGATCTGACTCGTGTCGATGACGTCGACGGTGGGAATGCCGTCCGTCAGGAACAGCGTGATGCCCAGCCGGTCCTCGGCGTCCAGGCTGGCGGTCGCCTTGAGCAGCGCCTGGTGGATGTTCGTGCCGCCGAGCGCCTCCTGGGTGTCGAGGAAAGCGAGCGCCGCCTTGACGTTGTCCGGCGTCGCCGGGAGGAGCGCGTCGCGGAACTCGCGCGCGTCCGTGCTGAAGCAGATCATGTTGAACCGGTCGCGGCGGTCCAGGCTCTGCAGACAGAAGCGCGCCGCCTCCCGGGCCTGCTGGATCTTCTCGCCCTTCATGCTGCCGGAGGTATCCAGTACCAGCAGGATGTCCTTGGGCTCGATCTCGGCGGGGTCGAACTGGGCCTTCGGCGCGATCATCGCCAGGAAGAAGCCGGGCTCGCCGGGCTTCTTGTGGGTGAGCACGTGGAGCCCGAAGGGCCGGTCGTCCGTCGTGAGGTAGAGGAGGAAATCCCGGCCCGTCCGGCAGTCTCCCTCGAAGGAGACGGTGGCGGCGCTCGCGCCGCGGCGCACCACGTCCACCGGATGACTCGGCGAGTAGACGGCCTTGAGCGACTGGCGGGTCTCCACCTGGACCTGGATGACGAGCTCGCCGCCGCCGTCCGGAGTGGCGTCCGGACGGGCGAAGGGGTAGCGGACGAGCGTCATGCCCGCGTCGCTCTCGAGCACCGACTCGAACCTGAGCGCCAGCACGACCTCGCCCCTGGGCGGGATCGGGAACACCCGCGCCTTGAACAGACCCCAGTCGAGGTACTCGAGCAGCGCCGGGTCCCGCTGGCGCCGGACGATGTCCTCGTAGATGCCGCGCGCCTGTTCGCGCGCGAGTACCTCGCCCGCCATCTCCTTGCCGCCGGCCGCCAGCGCGAACTTGCCGACCGTCGCGCCCGGCGGGAGCGGGAAGACGTACTCGCCCTCGAGCGCCATCGGATTGGGATTGTAGAAGGTCTGGCTCACGCGGGTGACCGCCACCCGATCCTCGACCGTCGCCTCGATGCGGCCGGCCCGGAGCTCGATCGGCAGTACCTGGGGCCGGGGCGGCCGCGGGACGATGTGAGGCGGCACCGGCCGCCGGTCGGGGGGAACGATGATGCGCCCCTGGCCGGCAACGCCGGCCGCGAGCGCCAGGACCAGACACAGGCAGGCGGGAAGGGGATAACGGCTCATGTCTCTCGCTCCAGCTTCGAGGCCTCCGGATCCGACAGCGCGGCGCCGGACCCGCGTCAAGGCCCACAACCGGCCCCCGGGCTCGCGCCCGATCGGCCGGCTCCCGGCCCGGGGAAACCCACGGGCCGCGACAGTATTGGCTGCTTAGAGACGCTCCGGGCGGATCGGTTCCGAGTTTCCTGTCCGGCGCAGACGCACGAAACGGTCGAGCGGGATCGGACTCTCGCGCCCGCTCTCGTCGACCAGGACGAGGCGGCCGGCGCCGAGGTCCAGGCGGCTCGCCCGGCCTTCCTGCCCGGCCGCGGGCCCCTCTTCGAGCACGACCCAGGCGTCCTTCTCGACCCACAGGGAGACGAGCTCCTCCTCGAACGGCCCGACGCCCGCGCTTTGCAGCGCTGTGTAGAGGCGCTCGGCATGGCGGACCACGGCGACCGCCAGCGCCGCGCGCGACGGCACTGCGGCACCCTCCAGACGGAGCGAGGTGGGCGCGACCGGCGTGCCCTCTGGCAGTTCCGCCGGCTCATGGTGGACGTTGATCCCGATCCCGACCACCACGACGGCCGGCCCGGCCGCCGGGCCCGTGGAGGCCTCGGCCAGGATCCCTCCGACCTTGCGATCCCGGCAAAGCACGTCGTTCGGCCACTTGATCCGGGCGCGGAGCCCCGTGGTCTCGCGCACGGCACAAGCCGCGGCGACGCCGCCCACCAGTCCGAAGACCGCGGTCTCGAACAGCGCGCGGTCGGGACGGAGCAAGAGCGAGAGGTAGAGCCCGAGCCCGCGGGTCGAAAGCCAGGCGTGCTCGCCCCGGCCGCGCCCGTGCGTCTGCTCCTCCGCGAGCACGACCGTGCCCTCGGCGGCTCCCTCCCGGGCGAGCGCGAGCGCAAGCCGGTTCGTGGAGTCCACCGCGAGGCGGTGCTCCACCCGGCGGCCGAACGATCGGCCGGCGAGCGCGCGCCGCACGAGCTCGACGTCGAGCGGAGTGCGCGGCGACCCGGCGCTCATCGGGCCGATTCCACGTACAGGGCCAGGTCGAACGCGCGCACCGAGTGCGTCAGCGCCCCGACGCTGATCCGGTCGACGCCCGTCTCCGCCACCGCACGGATGTTGTGTTGCGTGATGCCGCCCGAGGCCTCGAGCTCGGGGCGGGGCCGTCGCTTGCGGGCCGCCGCCACGGCCTTGCGCATGTCGGCCAGCGAGAACTCATCCAGCATGATGATGTCCGCGCCCTCGGCGAGCGCGACGTGGAACTGCGCGAGATTCTCCGTTTCCACTTCCACCCGGAGGCGGCGGCCGGCGAACTGCCGCGCGCGGCGGACCGTCGCGGCGAAATCCAGGCCCTGCGCGGCGGCGGCCGCGAAGTGATTCTCCTTCAAGAGGATCTGGTCGTAGAGGCCGTCGCGGTGGTTGACGCCGCCGCCCATCCGCACCGCGTACTTGTCGAGCGCCCGGTATCCCGGCACGGTCTTGCGGGTGTCATAGACGCGCGCCGATGTGCCGCGGACGAGTCCGACGAGCCGGTCCGTGGCGGTGGCGATGCCCGAGAGCCGCTGCAGGAAATTGAGGCAGACCCGCTCGGCCTCGAGGATCGACCGCGCCGGCCCCGCGAGCTCCAGCACGCGGTCGCCGGGCGTGACGCGCGCGCCGTCGGCCGCCGCGCGGCGCACCCGCACGCGGCGGTCGACCTGGCGCAGCACCGCGCGCGCCACCGGCATGCCGGCGACGATTCCCTCGCCCTTGGCCAGCACGACCGCGCGCGCCCGCGTGTCGGGCTCGACGACGGCCCTGGCCGTCGCGTCGCCCCGGCCGAGATCCTCCTCGAGTGCTTGCGTGACCAGGGAAGCGAATGTGCTCGCAGGCAGCCTTGTTCTCACCGGTGTCGATTCCTTCGCTCATCTGCCCGACGCCGCCGGGCGCGGGCCGGGCCGGCGCAGCGTCTCTGCGATCATCGGCCCCTCCCGGGCGCGGACTGGATTCCCGGCCGCTCCTCGTCCGGCGGCTCCTCTGCCGCCGGCGTGTTCTCGGGCAGGTGCGGCGCGAGCTTGCGGACCAGCGCCGGACCGATTCCGGGCACCCGGGTGAGATCCCGAGCATCGCGAAACGGCCCCCGGGCCGCGCGGTCCGCCACGATCGCGGCCGCACGCTGCGGTCCGACGCCGGGCAGCGCGACCAGCCGGTGCCAGGGGTCGCGATTCGGGTCGACGCGGAACTCGGGCGCGGCGAGGGGGGCGGTCGGCCGGCGCGCCGCAAGGCCCGCCAGGCTTGCTGCGCCGAGGATCAGCAGGAGGACCGCGAGCAGCCCGAAAGCGGGCGCCTCGAGCCCCCGATCCGGAAGCGCCGCGGGCCAGAGGAATCGCGGGCCGCCCGCGCTCCGCTGCGCGGCGCGATCGCGGGCCGCCCCGTCCGCCGGCGGCTCGACCGGGAAGTCACGGGGCGGCGACATGGATCCGGGTCCTCTGGACGTGGGTCAAGCAGAGCGCGAGCGCATCCGCGGCGTCCTCGCCGAGCGAGCCGGGATCCAGCCCGAACTCCCGGGCGATCATCCACAGCACCTGCTGCTTGCGGGCTCCGCCGTGGCCGACCACCGCCTGCTTGACGTCCCGCGTGGCGTACTCCACGATCTGGGCGCCGACCTGGACGGCCGCCAGCAGAGCCACTCCCCGACACTCGCCGATCTTGATGGCGGTCCGCGGGTTACGACCGTAGAAGACCTCCTCGATGGCGACGACATCGGGGGCATGTCGGCGGAGCGTTTCGAGAAGCTGCTGGTACAGGGTGCCCAGACGTCGGGCGAACTCGATCGACCTCGAGGCCCGGAGCACCCCGTGATCCACCACCACGGAGCGTCCGCTCGCTTGGTCCACCACGCCGTAGCCGAGGCGGGCGCTCCCGGGGTCGATGCCGAACACGCGCATGACGCGAGCTGTTCCTTTCCCCCGGGCCGGGCCGCCTGACGGTCCGTGAAGGCCGGCCCGCCGCGGCGCGTCCGCCCGGCGACACGGGAGCCGCCGAACTGCGGAACCCGACCCGGATTCTCGCCGGGCTCGCAGAGCAAGTGTAGGCGCCTCGCGGCGGAGGTCAACGCGCGGATACCGTCCGGATCGCCGGACGGGCGCTTTTCCGCCGGACGTGGGCGGTCGGCGGGAACCGACCGTACCAGGGAGGCCCAGGTGTTTTCGCACCGCAAGAAGGAATCCGCAAGTCCATTCTCGAGCGTAGGTTACACCACGCGCTCCAAACCTCTCACGCAGGCGGCCCGGGCTCTGGACGACGTGCCGCTTCACCGTGCGGGCCACCGCCGTCCGCCCACCTCTTCCGCAGCACAAGCGGGCAACCGGGAGTGGATCGCTGTTGGCCGCGGGCGTTGTCCGCGCTACGATTGCCTTGCGACCACGCCGTTCGGGCGAACGCGAATGATCGGATCTTTGCGTCCGGTTCTTCTCGGTGCACCTGTGCGAAGACCCGAAGCGTCCCGGTTCGGGACCCGGCAGGCGGTCTCGAGGCTGTCGACCGGCTCGTTCGCGGGCCGGAGGCCCGCACGAAACAGAGGAACCTCCGCAACCGCACGTGGTTCCTATTCGATTGATTGCCGAGTCGAGGAATGGACGGACTGGACCCGGACGCGAAGCTCATGCTCCGACTGCAGAGTGGTGACCTGTCGGGGTTCGAGGAACTCGTCGATCGCCACCGGGAGTCTGTCCTGAACTTGGCGTACCGCTTCATCGGCGATCGCGTCGAGGCGGAAGACGCCCTGCAGGAGGTATTCATGCGCGTCTTTCGGGCTCGCAACCGCTACGAGCCGACCGCGCGTTTCTCGACGTGGCTCTATCGCATCGCCACCAACTACTGCTTGAATGCGGTCAAGGCCAGACGCGCCGAGCGGCGCTGGTCGCTCCACGCTCTCGGCGCGAACGGGGATGTGTTCGCCCAGCAGATCGCCGCGCCCGATCAGCCCGCTCCGGACGAGGACTTCGCCCGGCGCGAGACGGCCGCCGCGATCCGGGACGCGGTCGATCGACTGCCGGACAGCCAGCGCATGGCCATCCTGCTCAACAAGTACCACGGCCAGAGCTACCAGGAGATCGCCGCGACCATGGAGCTCTCGGTGATGGCCGTGAAGTCGCTGCTGATGCGCGCCCGGGTGAATCTGCGAGAGCGGCTGCTGCGCTACCTCAAGGACGAGCTTCCCGGCGGCGCCGAGATCGCCCCCGGTGCGGCCGAGCGCGCGCGCGAAGAGAGACCCAAACGGTGTAGGACCCGTTCGAAGGACAGCACGAGAGAGACAGGATCATGAAGGATCGAGATCGGCACGACCGCATCGCCTTGCTGCTCGACGCGGAACTGGATGCCGAGGAGCGCAGGCCCCTCATGGATCTCGTCGCGCGGGATCCGGAGGCCCGCCGGTGCCTGGAGGAGTACCGGGCCCTGTGGGCGCTGCTCGACGGCTACCCGGGCGTGACGGCTCGGGAATGCGTGGGTGCGGGCCTGGTCGCACGCGCGGAGACGGAGCGGCGCAGGGCCCGGCGCCGCGGGCTCGTTCACATCGGGGTGAGCTGGGCGGCGGCCGCCGCTCTGTTCCTGGCGGTGTTCCTCGGGCTGCCGGCGCAGCGCGCGTCGGATCCGGACCCCAGCGCGGTGGCGACGGAGCTGACCGAGACGTACTCGCGGTACGCGGCCTCGCTCTACGATTTCGAGGACTTCTGAACCGGGACGAGGAGAATGCGATGAACCGCCCACCGGCACGCCGCCCGGGGCCGGGCAGTCTGGGGATCGCGCTTGCGTTCCTGGCCGTCACCGGGATCGGACGCCTCGCCGCCCAGCCGCCCGCCGCTCCTCCCGACGGCGCCTGGCCTCCCGCGCCTGCGGCCCGCGCCGGCGAGGACTGGCTGGTCGACGCCTGGGCCCGGATGCGGCCTTCCGACAGGACGTGGCTGGCGAGCCGTTTTCTGGCGCTCCAACAGCGGGACGCCGGCGGCCACCCGGACGAGGCGCGGTTCGACCTGTTTCGCGCGGCGTTGCGGGACGCGCCGGCACCGGAGGGCGCGCGGGTTCGCCGCGGCCGGATGTCCGAGCGCGTGCGCCTCCTGCTCGAGCTGACGGACCGCTACGTGCAAGAGGCGCTCACCGGGCGCATGCTGCGCGAGATCCCGGCGCGGCTCGAGGGCATGAAGCAGGCGGGGCTCGTGACGGAGGAGGAGATCCGGCGCATCGACGCCATCACGGATCTGCGCCGCAAGGAAGAGGCGTACTTCGAGCTGCGCGGCCTGAGCTTCCTCCGCCAGATGCAGCGGGCCGGGCGCATCGACGACGAGACGTTCGCGCGGGTCTCCGGCCTGGCGTCCGGACCCGAGAAGACCGGCGCGCTCGAGCAGCTGCGCCAGCGGGAGTTCCTGCGCGTCAACGCGCACCTGCTCCACTTCCTGCTCAAGCCGGCGGAGCGGCTGGAGCTCAGGAACGCCCGGTTACCCGGGACCTTCCACCTGTGCGTGGAGCGCATGGAGCGTCGCAAGCAGGCGGCCTTCCTGTCGGTGTTCCCTTCGCAGGATCCCAACCGGCTGTCGCACCTGCTGCGCATGTCGGAGGAACAGGAACGACGGCTCAACGCCGAGGGGCTTTCGGCGGACCGCCGGGAAGAGATGGCGCAGGAGATCTACCGCCAGCAGCGCGAGACGTTCCTTGCGGCGCTCGCCGCGCGCCTCGGTCCGGACGACCAGGACAAGGCGCGGTTCGTGGCGGTTGCGGACGATCCGACGACGTTCTATCGCCGCGCATCCCAGGTGTTGCAGGCGATCGAAGGGCCCGAGCGCCGCCTCGAGGACGGAGGCGCGTGGCCTCCGGACGTGGGCCAGCCCGGCATGCGACCGCCCGGCGGGGGGCCCGGCGGACCGCCAGATTCGGCGCGGCCCAAGCCGGGGATCCCGGGCGGCCGCCCGGATCGACCGCCCGTTCCAGGGCGGGCGCCGCAGGGTCCGCCGCGCGGAGGCGGCCGATGATCCCTCCGGTTGCGGGGCAGCACAACAGGCGGCGGCTTGCAGCCCGGCCAGGGCGATGACAGCGACGGTCGCCGCTTCGCGCCGGTGTCCATGAGTGCGGCGGAGCGCCTCGCCGCGGAGGCTTCCTCCTCTCCGTCCGCCGTACGGCGCTGCGTTCTCCTCTTCTACGCCGTCGTCCTCGCTCTCGGGCTCGCGACGATCCTCCTCCATCGCGGCGCGGCCGCGGTCCCGAGATTGGTGCTCGGTCCGGGCGCGGCGTCGAGCGCGCTCGCGGGGGCGGCCGTGGCGATCGCGGTCCTGGCGGCCACGCACGCCGGGTTCCGCCGGCTGCGTTGGATGCGGCGCCTCGGCCGCGTGGTGCGGCGTTTCTTCGGGCCGCTGTCCATGCCCCAGGCCGTCGGGCTCGGGGTCGTCAGCGGCGTCGCCGAGGAGGTGCTGTTTCGCGGCGCGCTCCAGCCGCTTGTGGGCCTGACGGCGACTTCGCTCCTGTTCGGCGCCCTCCACATCCTGCCGCCGCTCCGGCACAACTGGCCCTGGACCGCGTTTGCCGTCGGCATGGGCTTCGTGCTCGGAGGCATCACCCAGGAGACCGCCAACCTCACCGGCGCCATGCTCGCCCACGCGGCCATCAACGCGGTCAACCTCGGGCGCATCGGTCGGCTCTGATCGCGCCGGCGCATGCCGCCGCGCCCGCCGCCCGGCGGTCGGCACCACCTGCGTCCGGTTCAGGGCGGCGCGCGCCGGCGCCGGCCCGCGGGTCGCCTTGAGCTGCCGCCTGCTCTTGCCGAAGGATTGGGGGAGCGGAGGAAATCCATCCCATGAAGCGGGCGGGGGTTCTCGTGTGCATGGTCCTGGCTCCGGCATTCGGGTCGCCGGCGGCGGGTCAGATCCCGGAGACGGATCCCCAGGCGGCCTCCGTCTGGAGGCAGGTCGAGGAGTGCCAGCAGCAGGGACTCCTCCGGCAGATGCCCGAACTCATCCGGAAGCTCGGCGCGCTCGCGTCCGCCGCGGTGCCGCTCGCCGCCCGATGCCATTACGAGGCCGCGCGGATGCATCTCAGGCTCGGTGACGCCGCCGCGGCGGCGCGCGGCTTCGAGCGGGCGCTGCGCGGGGCCGACGGTGCGCTCGGTTGGCGCGCGGCCAGTGCGCGCGCCCGGCTGGCCCTGCAGGCGGGCGACTACTCGCGGGCGGTCGAGATCGTGCGGACGCTACAGGTATCGGTGCGGCCGGGCGGCGCGTGCGATGCCGTGCGCGCGGCGGCGGTCGAGGTGGAGCTCGCCCGGCTTCATCTGCGGGCGGGCAGTCCGGCACGCGCGCTGCGCCATCTGGAGCGCGCGCGCATCGTGGGTCCGGACGCCGAGCCGGAGCTATCGCAGGCCGCGTCGGAACTGCGGCATGAGACCGCCTGCCTCGAAGGCGAGGCCTTCGAGGCTCTGGGTGCGCTCGCGGCGGCCGAGCACGTCTACTGGAGGCAGTTCCAGGATGGCCCGCGCACCTGCGCGCACGATCCGCGGATCCCGCTCGCGCTGGTGCGGATCGCGGGCGCGTGCGGCGGGCGCGAGCGGCTGCGTCGCACGCTGGAATTGCGGGTCCGCGGCGCCGACCCGGGGCTGGCGGCGAGTGCGCTGCTCGAGTACCTCGACTTCAAGGAGCTGATCGAGGCCGGGAATCTCCCCGGACTGTTCGCCGAGCTCGAGGGGCTGGATCCGCCGCCCGGGTCGGACGGGTCCGGTCCGGCCTGGCCCGCTGTCCAGGCGGCCCGCGATCTGGTGAGCCGAAGCCCGGAGCGGGCCCGCGACGCGGTGCTCGCCCACCAGGCGCGAAACGGCGGCTTCCCCCTGGGTGCCTGCATCCTCGGCCTGGTCGGGGATGAGCCCGCGCTCGCCGCCCTCTACGCGATGGCCGTGCGGGAGACGTCGCCGCGGGCGCTGCGCCACATCACCGCCGCGATCGCCGGCAACCGGGGTGGGGCGGCGGCGCGCTTCCTCGAGCGGCTCGCCTCGGACGGCGCGGCGGCCCACCCCGTGGAACTCCGCCGCGCCGCGGAGTTTGCCTTGCAATCCTGCGCGCCTGTGGGACAATCGCTGCACTGAGGGTCCGCGCAAGAATAACTTCCGCTTTTCGCGGCTCTTCTTGCCCAGGTCCGCGCGGCGGAAAGCCGGTGGAATCTCTGATTCGA
>JAFGQW010000074.1 GCA_016935485.1 Planctomycetota bacterium
CAATGACCGACGGACGAGACGTCCCGACGGCGTGCAGTCCCGCCGCCGGCCCGCGCGCCAGCGTCTTCGAGACGGCGAGCCTCCTCGGGGTCGTGCTGCTCGTCCTGCTCGCCGCGATCCCGTGCGGTGCGATGTCGCTCTGGAGCCAGGGCGCGCTCTTCGCCGGCGTTGCCGGGCTGGTGGGCCTCTGGGCTCTGCGCGCGCTCTGGCACGGCGAGCTGGTGTTCGTGCGCACGCCGCTGTGGTGGGCGGTCGCCGCCCTGCTCGGCATCGTGGTCCTGCAGTGCATCAGCCTGCCCGCTCCCCTCGTGGCCGTGCTCTCCCCCGAGGCGGCGATCGCCCGCCAGCCGACCGCGGCGCCCGCCGAGTCGGCGGCGCCGACGACGCTCTCGCTCCTTCCGCACGGCACCCGGGCCGCGCTCGGTCGCGCCCTGCTCGTCGCCGGCGTCTTCTTCGTGATCGTGCAGACGCTCAGGCGCCGATGGCAGCTCGTCGGCCTGGCCGTGGCGGTGCCCGCGAGCGCTCTCCTGCAGTGCGCGGTCGGTGCGGTGGACCTGGCCTCGGCCGCGCCCGCCGGTGCCGCGCCCGGCGCGCCGGTCGGCGGGGAGGCTCTCGCCGGCACCTTCCTCGAGTCCGCCCACCTCGCCGGCCTTCTGGTCATGGCGCTCGGCGTCACGAGCGGGCTCTTCCTGGCCTCACTTGCCGCCTCGCCGCGCACCGGCGGCGCCCCCGCAAGAGGGGAGCGACGGCGGCGGGCGTGGCGCCGTGCGCTGCTCGCCACGGGGCTCATCCTCGCGGCGGCGATCGGGTGGACGCGTGTGCATTCGGGCCTGCTCGCGGCGCTGGTGGCCGCGTTCGGGGTGCTCGCCTGCCTCGGGTTCGCCGCGCGCCTGCGCCGGTCCACCCGCGCGCTTCTCGTGGCGGTGGCGCTGGGGCTTCTGGGCGGCCAGTTCATCGCGCTCGAGGTCGTGACGGCGTGGCTCGAGCGGGGCGCGCCCGCGGTGGGGCTGCCCTGGGCGGTGCGCGCCGACCTCTACCGGGCGGCGCTGGCGCTGGTGGGCGTGTTCGCGGCGACCGGCAGCGGGCTCGGTACCTTCGGCGACGTGTTCCCGCGCTTCCAGTCGAGCGCGCTCGGAGACGCGGTGGTCGACCGACTGCCGAGCGACTGGCTCCAGCTCGCGGGCGAGATCGGACTGCCCGCCGCCGCGCTGGTCCTGCTCGCGGGCGGCGGCCTGATCGTCGCGACGCTCGGCCGCGCGCTCCGGCGCACCGATCCCCTCTGCCGGTGGCTGGCCGTGGGCAGCGCGGTCGGAGCGGCGGCCGTCGCCGTGCAGGCAGCGGTGGATGGCCCGCTCGCGCGGGTGCCGGCGAACGGCCTGGTCCTTGCGGTCCTGGCAGGGCTTGCCTTCGTCGCGGCGCGGGCGGCCGGCACGGACACCGGCGGGAGCAGCCGGTTCGTGGTCGGCCGCATCCGGCTCGGTCCACCGGCGCTGCGGGCGCTCGGCGCGGCAGGCTGCGTGGCGCTTCTCGCCGCGGCGGTTCAGGCGCCGGCCCGGCGCGCGCTGGCGGAGATCGCGTTCCAGCGCCACCGGGCGGCGTGCGGCGAGCCCGTGGATCGGTGCTTCTTTCTGCCGGTCGCCGCCGGGATCGATCCGATCGCGGCCGACAGATGGCTCGACCGCGCGGTCGCGCTCGATCCGGAGCGGCCTGGCTACCTCCGCGCGGCGGCGCAGCGCCTGCTCGCGCGGGCCGAAACGAGCCCGACCGAACCGGCTGCCCTCGAGCAGGCGCTCGGGTTGCTCGACCGGGCGGTTGCGCTGGCACCGGCGCGCGCGGACTACCGCCTGGAGCGAGGTCGCGTTCGCCTGAGACTTGTCGGCGCCGAGCCGGGCGACGAGCGGGCAAGCCGGTGGCGCGCGGCGGCCGCGCGCGACACGAGCCACGCCATGGGGCTCGCGCCGAACCGGCCAGGCGTGCTCTACCGCGCTGGAGCGCTGCTGCTCGAGCTCGCCGCGCGGGCGGATGACCGGCCGGCGCGCGAGCAGTGTCTGGCCGCCGCGAGCGGCGGTTTCCGGCGTGCGCTGGCGGCGCGGCCGGACTACGCCGAGCCGGTGTACGACCTGCTGCTCGCCTCCGAGCGCGATCCCCGCGCGCTGTTCGCGGCCACGCCCGAGACGCTTCCGGGCTACGCCGGGCTCGTGAACCGTCTGGTCGCCGAGGAGGCATGGTCGGAGGGTCTGTCGGCGCTCGAGGGACTGGAGCGTCTCGGCGAGGTGGCGGCGCCCGGTTCCGGCGCAGTGGCAGCAGCAGCGCGGAGGGTGGTCGGTCCCGGCGATGCCGCCCTGGAGGCCCGCATCGAGGCCGTGCGCCAGCGCGCCGTGATCCTCGGCAGGCTCGGTTGTTCTGGCGCACGCACCGAGGCGGTGCGCCGGCTCGAGATGCTGCTCGCCGAGAGCCTGGAGCCGGCCGTCGCCGCGGCGGAGGAGAAGGCTGCGGCGGGCCGGCACGCCGCGGCGATCGCCACGCTCCGGGGCGTGCTCGCACGCGACCGCAACCATCCCCGCGCGCTGCTCGCGCTGGCGCGGCTGGCGCACGAGGTCGAGGCTGGCGAGGAGAGGCATCTCTGTCCGCCGCCGCTCGAGCCGCTGCTCCGGCTCGTGCGGGTGCGCCGTGACGCGCCGAGCGAGCTGTTCGCGCGGGCGGCGGAGACGGCCGCGGCGCTCCGGCCTGCGAGTGCGGCGGAGGCAGAGATCGGGCGCTTCGTGGAGGCGGTCGCGTGGCTGCGGGCGGGACGGCCCGCGCTCGCCGCCGAGCGGCTGTCGGCGCTGGCGCAACCGCTCTCGCCGGCGGCGAGCGAGGCGCTCGGCGCGCACGTGCTGCTCGAGCGCCTCGGGCGGGCCCGGGCGGCGTGCGGCGACCGCGAGGAGGCCCGTGCGGCGCTGCTCACGGCGCTCGCGCTCGTGCCCGAGCACCAGCCGGCGCGCGCTGCACTGGCCGAGCTCGACGGGACGCCGCTTGCGGCCGCGGATCCCGGAATGCGGGGGCTCGTCCCCGTGGACGTGGGCTTCGCCGATCGCGTGCGCCTGGTGGGCCTCCGGCTGGAGCCGGCGGCGGGAAGCGCAGGCGAGGAGAGCGTGCGACTGATCACGCGCTGGGAGTGCGGGGAGGAGCCGCTCGAAGGCGGCTCGCTCCGGGCGTCCTCGCCGGGCGGCGGCAGTCTTCCGGTGGTCGTGCCGCTTGCCGACGGCGGCCGATGCGTGCCCGCCGGGGCGCGCGTGACGCGAGTCCTCGTGCTCGCAGCCGGTGCCGCCGGCATCGAGCTCGCCGTGGTCGTGGACCGGCCGGCGGCGGGCGAGGAGCGGACGCTCAGGACCGACGCGGGCGAGCGCGCGCTTCATGTCGGCGCGCCGCGGATCGATTGATCGACGGACGGACTTCGAGGCGACCCAGCATGGACAGCACGGCAGTCTCGACGGCAGGATCCCCGGCGGCGCCGGAGGCGCCGCTGCGTGCCCTCTGGCGGCACAAGGGCACGCTGCTCCTCGCGGCGGACGTGCTGACGGTCTCGAGCGCCTTCATGTTTTCGTTCTACCTCCGGTTCCAGACCGGCTGGCTGAGCCTGCCGCCGGTCGAGCACACCGAGCAGTACCTGAAGGGGGCCGTCCTGCTCACGGCCATCTGGGTGCTGCTCCTCTGGCGGCGCGACGGATACGCGAGCGGCTTCCGGGGGGTCGGCGCCCGGCTCGCGTGGGTCCGCGCGCTCGTGGAGAGCGCGGGGGGCGCGATCGGCGCCCTGATGGTGATCTCGTTTCTCTACCGGGATCTCCTGCTCTCGCGCCAGGTCTACCTGACCACCACGGGGTTCGCGCTGGGCGGGATGGTGCTCACGCGGCTGCTGGTCCGGGCGGTGGAGCGGGACCTCGCGCCCGCGCTCGCCGGCACGCGGCGCATCCTGCTGCTGGGCGAGGGGCGTCAGGCGCACGAGTTCGCCGAGCACCTGCGCGGCGAACTTCCCTGCTACGAGCTGGTCGGCCTGGCCGCGCCGCCGGCCGGGGCCGGCGAGTGCCCGCCGCCGGCCGGGACTCCCGCCGCCACGCCGATCCAGCGGATCCGCGCCGCCCACGCGGCGGCTCCCTTCGACAAGATCGTCCTCTCGCTCGGCGAGCTCGAGCGCGCACTCGGCCCCGAGGCGGCGCTCGTGCGCATCCTCGAGCTCGTCAACGAGTGCGAGGCGAAGGGCATCACCCTGTATGCGCTGCCCGATTCCTTCAACGTGGCGGTCAAAGCGAGCGAGGTGGCCAGTCTCAGCGGGATCCCGCTGCTTCGCCTCCAGGACGCGGCGCGCCACCCGGGATACGCGGTCTTGAAGCGCGTCCTCGACGTGACGATCGCGCTCGGCGTGCTGCTGGTCGGGATGCCGCTCTGGGCGGCGCTCGCGCTCGCGGTGAAGCTCACGAGCCCGGGCCCGGTGTTCCACACGCAGCGCCGCATCGGACTGCACGGCCGGCCGTTCCGGATGTTCAAGTTCCGCTCGATGCGCGCGGGGGCCGAGGCCGAGTTCGACCGCCTGGTCGATCTCGGGACGCTCGCGGTGCCGGGCGTCAAGCTCGCCGCGGACCGCCGCGTCACGGCGGTCGGCAAATGGCTCCGCAAGACGAGCCTCGACGAGGTTCCGCAGCTCCTCAACGTGCTGCGCGGCGAGATGGCGCTGGTTGGCCCCCGGCCCGAGCTGCCGTGCCTGGTCGAGCGCTACAGCGTCTTCGAGCGCCGGCGCTTGAAGGGCCTGCCCGGGATCACCGGCTTCCAGCAGGTCATGGCCCGCAACCAGCCGCTCGCCGGCGCGCTCCGGTACGATCTGGCCTACCTGAAGGAGCAGGGACTGCTGTTCGACGCCTACATCCTCGCCCGCACGATCCCGGTCCTGCTGCGGGGCCGGTGACTTGGCGCGGGCACTGCCCGCGGTTCACAGCGATCCGCCGTCAGCCGTCCGCTTGCGCTGCGGGAGAGGTGCGCCGGCGGAGTCGGCCCGCCCCGTCCCGCCGCACGTCGTCAAGACCTGGAACCGCCTGCGTGACCGGTTTGCCGCGCGTCGTGCAACCGCTGCTCGAGAATGGACTCGCGGATTCCTTCTCGCCGCGCGCAGCCGCTCGGGCGTCGTCCACGAGACGGCGCGGTGGAGGCGGCGTTCCCGGCCCGCGGACTACGGCGAGATCTGGAACGACGTCGTGTTCGCGATCGACTGGATGCCGGAGGGGGCGGCTGGATGGACCGTGACGAACGCCGAGTGGATGCGGAGTCCCACGAGCCCCGGGATGCTGGCGATGTGGATGGCGGCGCTCGCCTGGCCGCCGGGCCCGATGACCCCGCGATACCCGGTGAAGATCGCCGGCCAGGAGTTGCCTGCGGTCGCCACGAGGAGATCGTCCGGACTGAGGTCGATCCGGCGCGCGTCGATCGGCATGGGGCCGGTCCCGAGCGACGAGCCGATCACGTAGGGAAGACCGCTGTCATCGGTGGCGGTGAGCGCGAGGCGCACGGTGCCTCCCGGTTGCGCGGCGCCGCTTTTCTGGAGGAGGGTCAGCGAGACCTTCGCCACGAACGCGTCATCGCTGCCGTTGTGCGTCAGATCGGGGCCGGCCGTGACCGGGAACGTCGGCTCGCTCGACCCCGTGAACCCGGCCACGTACGCGTTGCCGGTCGCGTCCACGGCGATCCCCCGGCCGACGTCCATCGCGCTGCCGCCGAGGTAGCCGCAGTAGTCGAGTGCGGTTCCCTGCGGGTTGACCTTCGCGACGAACGCGTCTTCCCGCCCGTTGTGGGTGAGATCCGGGCCGACGGCGACCGGGAAGGTCTGCGCGTCGGACTGCGTTGTGCCGACCACATAGGCACCCCCGGCCGGATCCACGGCAACCCCGTAGCCGTATTCCGGTCCGTGACCGCCGAGGTAGCCGCAGTAGTCGAGCGCGGTGCCCAGGGCGTTGACCTTCGCCACGAAGGCATCGAACCCGCCGTTGTGGACGAGATCCGGGCCGACGGCGACCGGGAACGTCTGCTCGGAGGAACTGGCCATCCCCGATACGTACGCACTTGAGGCCGCGTCCACGGCAACGCCGTAGCCGCAGTCGTCGGCCGCCCCGCCGATGTAGCCGCAGTAGTCGAGTGCGGTTCCCTGCGGGTTCACCTTCGCGACGAATGCGTCCTGTGCGCCGTTGTGGACGAGATCCGGGCCGACGGCGACCGGGAAGGTCTGCGCGTCGGACTGCGTCGTGCCGACCACGTAGGCATGGCCGCCGGCATCGACCGCGATCCCGTAGCCGCGGTCGATGGCCTGGCCGCCGATGTAGCCGCAATAGAGCCACGTCGTCCCGGTGGGATCGAGCTTTCCAACGAAGGCATCCACGTCGCCGTAGCTCCCGTTGTGGGTGAGATCCGGGCCCACCGTGGTCGGGAAAGGCCACCCGGGAGGAGAATGCGACGCGTCGTGGCTCCACGTGTACCCCGCCACGTACGCGCATCCGCTGGCGTCGACGGCGATGGCGGTTCCCGCATCTCCGGCGTATCCGCCGAGGTACCCGCAGTAGTCCAGGCCGGTTCCCTGGGCGTTGACCTTCGCCACGAAGGCGTCATCGCCGCCATTGGCCGTGAGGTCCGGGCCGACCCTCACGGGGAAGCCCCATTCCCGGCTGCAGTCTGTCCGACCGGTCACGTACGCGCTCCCCGCGGCGTCGACGGCGATACCGGCGCCGTAGTCGTCGGAGGTGCCGCCGATGTAGCCGCAGTAGACCAGTCCCGTTCCCTGCGGGTTCACCTTCGCGACGAACGCGTCCCAGGCACCGTTCTGCGAGGTGTCCGGGCCGACGGTGACCGGGAAGGTCAGCCGGTTGCTGTCGGCCCGACCGGTCACGTACGCGTTGCCGGACCCATCGAGTGCGATGCCGAAGCCGTAGTCCGTGCTGGCGCCGCCAAGGTAGCCGCAGTAGAGGAGCACCGCCGGGTCGAGGATCAGGGGCTTCGTCCGGTCGTACGGGCCCACCTCGAAGCCGAACTCGTGCTTCTCCGGATCGAGCGCGTACTCCAGCGAGACTTCGACCCGGTCCCTGCCTACTGAGGCCGCACCTCGTGCCTCTCGGAGGACGGCTTCCTGGAAGGCGACGGGCGGGGCGTCCTCGAAGCTCGCGGCCGCGGTCTCGACCCGGAGCGCCCCGGTGCCGGTGAGCGTCACCGAGGCAGCCCCGCAATACCGCAGCCGGATCTTCCCCGGATCGGCCCCCGGCTTCACGACGAACGCGTACTTGAGCTCGCTAGCCGTGGCGGTGTAGCCGAGATCGATCCCGGGCCAGAGGTCGGGGTAGAGGACCCTCCCGAAGGTGGCCAGCCCGGTCCTCCAGTCCTTTTCCGGCCCCCGGAAGTAGCTGAACACGGCTGGCTGGCGGTCCTCGCCCTGCGGGACCACATCGGGATTTCCGCCCACGAACTCGAGCTTCACCACCCAGTCCTGGTCCTGGCCCTTCAGGCGAAACGTGATTCCCTCCGGGGTGAAGAACAGCGTCTTGTCCGAACCCTGAACGTAGTAGGCGACGCGCTCCGGGCACACGCCGCGGTTCTCGATGAAGCAGATCGGGAGACTCGAGAGCGACGCTCTGACGTGCGACGGGCTCGCCGGCCGGCGTTCCTGGGAGACGGCGGCGATACTGACGGCGAGCAGCAGGCAGGCCGCGCGGAGGCAGGATGCTCGCATCGCCAGGTCCTTTCGCGAATCGCGCCCCCGGCCCCGGAATCCCGGACCCCCTCAGCCCGGGGCCGAGACGCGGCGAGCTAGCTCGTGACGGTGAAAGTCTCCGTGCCCGAGATCGACCGGATCCCGGAGGGCGCTGCCGAGTGAATCGTTACGAACGACGTGTGGATACGCATCCCGACGAATGCCGGGATCTTCGGGATGTGGATGGCCGCGGTGGCCCGCCCGGTGGCGTCGATGAGGCCGCGATATCCCGAGAAGACGGACGGCCAGAACTCGTTCACGGAACCGACCAGCAGAGGGTCCGGGCTCAGGTCGATCTGGCGCGTGTCCACGCGCATCGGCCCGGTGCCGAAGGAGGAGCCGATCTGGTAGCAGAGGCCCGGCGAGTCACTCGCCGTCAGGGTGAGAATCACGGTTCCCCCGATTTGTGGCGTGCCGCTCAGCATGAGGTCCGTGAACTTGACCTTGGCGACAAAGCCGTCCCAGTTGCCAAGGTTGTAGGTCAGGCCCGGGCCCATCGTGACCGGAAAGCTGCTCTCGCTGGAGCACGTCATGCCGGTGACGAACGCATTGCCGGCAGGGGTGATCGCGATTCCCGTAGCGCCCTCGCTCACGGCGCCGCCGATGTAGCCGCAGTAGTGCAGGAAGAGGCCGGTCGTGTCGATCTTCGCCACGAAGGCGTCCGCCCATCCGGGCTTGAGTAGCTGCGGTCCCTTCTTCGCCGGGAAAGTCTGCGCGGAGCTCGCCGTCCCCCCCGCTACGTAGGCATGGCCGTGGGCATCCGCGGCGATTCCGTACCCGACGTCGTCGAGGTCTCCGCTGATCAGTCCGCAGTAGACCAGGTGGGCGCCGGTGGGGCTTACCTTGGCGACGAGGACATCGCAGTCCTGGGTCGTGCCGGCGCGCTGCAGACCCGGCCCGACCGCAAGCGGCAGCGTGCTCGCCGGACTCTGCGTGTTGCCCGCGACGCAGGCGCAGCCTCCCGCGTCGACGGCCACGGCGTTCAGTTCGTCGGTTCCGGAACCGCCGAGGTACCCGCAGTAGTCCAGGCCGGTGCCCGCCGCGTTCACCTTGGCCACGAAGCCGTCGCTGGCGACCTGCATTGTGCGACCCGGTCCGACGGCCACCGGGAAGGTCGTCTCGTCGCTCGCGGTATACCCGACCACGTAGGCGCAGCCCTTCGCATCCACGGCGACGGCGGTGGCGATATCCGTGGCCATGCCACCGATGTAGCCGCAGTAGAGCCACGTCGTGCCGGTGGGATCGAGCTTGGCGACGAACGCGTCGTTGATGCCGCCGTTGAACGTGACATCCGGGCCGACGGCCGTCGGAAAAGGAGTTCCTGGCGGCGCATGGGTCGCGTCCTCGCTCGCGGTATACCCGACCACGTAGGCACAGCCCTTCGCGTCCACGGCGATGGCCGTTCCACAGTCGTTTCCGTATCCGCCGAGGTACCCGCAGTAGTCCAGGCCGGTGCCCGCTGCGTTGACCTTGGCGACGAAACAATCCGTTTTGCCGTTGAAGGTCAGATCCGGACCGACGGTGACCGGAAACGAACTCTCCGTGCTCCATACTTCTCCGACTACATAGGCGCAACCCGCCGCGTCCACCGCGATTCCGGTCGCCCAGGCACCGCTGCTTCCCCCGATGTAGCCGCAGTAGAGAAGGCACCGGCCCGACGCGTCCACCTTCGCGACGAAGCCCGAGTACCCGCCACCGGGGTAGGTCGTGCTCGGCCCGACGTGGACCGGGAAGGTCGGCGAGGGGCCGTGTGTGAGTCCCGCCACATACGCATTGCCCTGGGGATCGACCGCAACACCAGACGGCTGATCACTTTCGCTCCCGCCGAGGTAGCCGCAGTACACGAACACCGCGGGATCGATCACGAGCTCCCGGTCGGCGCGGTACGTGCCCACCTCGAACCGGACGGTCGCGCCTTCGTCTTGCGTCGCTGGCGAGGTCAAGGAGTACGCCACGTCGACGGGCGTGCAGACGCCGTCGTCTTCGTGCTGCCACGCCACCGGCGGCGCATCCTCGACCACCGCCACTGGCGTCTCGACCCGGAGCGCCCCGGAGCCGGTGAGCCCCACCGAGGCTGCCCCGCGATACCGCAGCCGGATCTTCCCGGGATCGGCCCACGGCGTCAGGCGGAACTCGTACTTCACTGCCCCGACGCCAGCGCGATACACCAGATCGATCCCGGGCCACAAGTCCTCGTACACGACCTCCCCGAAGCTCGCGAGCCCCGTCCTCCACGCCTCTCTTGGCCCGCGAAAGTAGCTGAACACGGCTTGCTGGCGGTCCTTGCCGCGCGGGACCACATCCGGACTCCCGCCCACGAACTCGAGCTTCACGACGCAATCGTGGCCACGGCCCTTCAGCTGGAAAGTGATCCCCTCCCGGGTGAAGAACAACGTCTTGTCCGAACCCTGGAGGTAGTAGGCGACGGGGTCCGGGTACAGGCCGCGGTTCTCGATGATGTGAAGCGGGAGCTTGGCGAGAGTGGCTCTCAAGGGGGCCGGGCTCGCCCCGCCGGCGGCCTGGCTGCCCGCGCCGGCGGCGCCGAGACCGAGAAGCACCACCCCGACCACCGTGCCGAGGGCTCTCATGCGACCTCCTTGCGGGACCGTCTCACCTGGCTCCAGTCTACCGTGCGCCTGCTGTCGACCGCAAGACGCGCCGCTACGGCTCGGCGGCCCCGGATGCCGATCATGGTCGCAGGCGAACCGCCGCGGGCGGGCTTCGGGGCTCCGGCGGCGGCGGGGCCGGACGGGCCCGTGAACCGGGCCGGGCCGCGGCCGGGTCGGGTGGACAGGGAAGGCAGGTGAACCGTGACGGACGGACGGACGGCCATACATCGGCTCGCGGGTGCAGCGGCGATCGCGGTCGTCTTGCTGGCGGCTTCGGCGGCACACGCCGCGTCCGCCGCACCTGCGGCTCCCCGCGTGCAGCCCATCCCACTCAAGGCGGGAACGCTCAGGGGGATCGTGAAGGACTACACGGGAAAGCCACTTGCCGGCACGACCCTCGAGCTTGTCGACACCAGCGGCAAGACGGTGGCGAAGACAATCACGAACACCCGCGGCGAGTACCTGCTGGCCGACATTCCGCCCGGGCACTTCACCATGGTCGTAGACGGCCGCACGCGACTGCCGCTCACCATGACGACGGAGGCCTCGGTCTCCCGGCTGCTGATCGTGCCGAGCGTCGCGGCGCCCGGCGCACCGCCACCCGGCGCGCCTGCGGAGGGGTTCCTCGGGCTCAGCACCTGGACCTGGGTCGCGATCGGCGGCGGTGCGGTGGTGGCCGTGGCGATTCCGCTCGCGCTGGGAGGGGGCGGCGGCGGTGGCGGCGGGGGTGGACCGGTGAGCCCGTGAGCCTGGAGCCTCGATCCCCCCGGCGATGAAGATCCTCCTCGAAGCCTACGCCTGCCGGCCCGGGTGCGGGTCGGAGCCCGGTGTGGGCTGGAACGTCGCGCTCGAGACGGCGCGCGCGCACGACGTCTGGCTGCTCACCAGCGCGGCCAACCGGGCGGCCGTGGAGGCGGGGCTGGCGGCGTGCCCCGAAGCGGCGCGCATCCGCGCACACTACCCGGACTTCCCGACCTGGCTCTGGCGGCTGCTGCGTCGCCGGCCGTTGCACTTTCTCCACGCGTACCTGTGGCCGTGGCTCGCGCTGCGCGCCGCCCGGCGCCTGCACGCCCGCCACGGGTTCGATCTCGCCCATCACGTCACCTTCGCCTCGTGGCGCTACCCGACGTGGCTCTACCGACTCGGCGTGCCGTTCGTCTGGGGTCCGCTCGGCGGCGGCGAGGCCGTGCCGCCGGCACTGGCCGGCGTGCTGGGGATTCGCGGCCGCCTCAAAGAGGGGCTGCGCGCCGCGGCGCAACGCGCCGGCACCTTCGACCCGTTCGTGCGCCGGGCCATGCGAAGCACGTCGCTCGTGCTGGCGGCCAATGCGGCGACCTGCCGGTTCCTCCGCCGTGCCTTCGGGCGGGAGGCCGAGGTGCTGCCCGCCATCGGCGTGGAGCCGTTGCCGCGCGACGAAGTCCGCGAGGATGCGCCCCCGCCTCCGTTCACCGTGGCGAGTGTGGGCGTGTTCGTGCCGCTCAAGGCGTTCTCGCTCGCGCTCGCCGCGTTTGCGCGAGCGCTCGGCGCCCTGCCGGCCGGCAGTCGCCTCTTGCTCCTCGGCGACGGCCCGGAGCGCGGGCGGCTCGAGCGGCTGGCGCGGCGGCTCGCTCTCGGCCCGGAGAACGTGCGATTCCTCGGGTGGCGCACCCGGGACGAGGTGCGGCGGATCCTCGCGCAGTCGCACGCGCTCCTCTTCCCGAGTCTCCGGGACAGCGGTGGCATGGTGCTGCTCGAGGCGATGGCGGCCGGCGTGCCTACCGTCGGGCTCGACCACGGCGGGCCCGCGGAGATCCTCGCGGCGGACTGCGGGTTCAAGGTGCCCGTGGGCTCACGGGAGGACGTGGTCAGGCAGCTCGCGGAGGCGCTGGTCCAGCTCGCCCGCGAGCCGGCGCTGGCCCGCGCCATGGGGCGGGCAGCGCGGCGGCGCGTGCGCCGCTTTGCGTGGCGGCGCAAGCGCGTCGCGATGGAGCGGGTCTACCGCCGGGTCCTCGCCGGCGCGTCTTTACCTCGGAACACCCGGAGAAGACAGGACAGGAAGAGGATCGATGGGGAGTCGAGGGGTGAGGCTCCCGGCTTCGAGAAAAAGGCGCCGAGCCGCCCCACCCCTCGACTCCTCGGCTCCGTTCTGCAGACCTCCAGGATCCCTCAGCACCGGCCGCTTCCTCTCGTCCGCCGCCCGCACCAGTCATGCTCGTGCGCGCCGACCGGGGCAACGCCCGGGCGACGGAGCGGCGAGGCAGGACTCGCGACCCCGCCGTGAGAACGTCCCGCCGATGCGGATCGCTTCCCGCGTGCCGTTCCTACTCCATCTTGATCACGAGCGTCTCGGCGACGACGGCGATGCCTGCGGAAGCCTTGGGGTCGAGCACCACGACGGCCACCCAGACCGGCTGCCCGCGAATTGCCGCGCCGAGCACGTTCGCGTTGAGCTTCAAGGTGGCCCGTCCGAACGCGTCGAGCACGCCCGTGGGGGGACCAAAGATGCCGGGCAGCCAGTTGCTCAGCGACGCCCAGGTGATCTGGTCGGGCGTCAGATTGACGACGCGGCCGTCCCCCAGCGGGATGCTGGGCCTCACTCCGCTCAGCCCGAGCGCCGCCACATAAGCCTTTCCTCCCTCGTTGGGGAAGCTGAGATCGATGTTGCGGTTATTGGGCGCAGCGGTCCGGAGCGAGACCGCGTTGCGCGACCCCTCGATCTCCATGCCGTAGGCAGTCAGCACGCCGGTTGCCGGCGTCCCGCCGGTCACCAGCGTGGTGATCACGCCCTGCTCGGTGAGCGACGCCAGGGCGGAGAAGTTGTTCGCGATCGCGAAGCCGCACACCCAGGAGTAGATCAGGTTGTTGCCGGCGGACTGCACGCGCCGGTCGAAGCGGTGGGCGTACCAGGCCCTGAGCGGCGGGTTCGTGGCCCCGACCAGGGTCTGCCAGAGCTGGGTCGACGGGTCGAAGACGAACATGCCGCTGCCGCTCGTCGCCGTGCTGCAGCAGGTGCCGGTGTAGATGCGGCCCGTGGCGTGGTCCTGCTCGACCTGGTAGCGAAAGGCGCCCGGTGCGGCGGGGCTGATCGAGGTCACGGCGCCGGTGACGATGTCATAGCGCTTGATGCGGTTGGTGCCGTCGGCGATCAGCAGATTGCCGCTGTCGATGTCGTTGGTGATCGCCCGGAGCGTCGTGCCGAGCTGCAGCGTGGTCAGGATGAGCGTGGAGATGCCGGTGGTGCGGTCGACCCGGAAGATGCCGCGGGCATAATCGCCGATCAGGATGTCGCCGTTCTGATCGAGCGCCATGTCGTAAGGGGTGCCCAGCACGGCCGTGCCGTCGAAGACCGTCTTCAAGAGGGTCCCGGCGGCATCCACGAGGAATACCGACTTGAGGCTAGAGGAGAACACATAGAAGTCGCTGTTGTTCTCCGCCATCATCACCTCGACGTTGTAAGCGCTCGTGCTGGTGGTGTTGAGGCGGCCGAGCAGCGTCGAGAACTTCAGCGTGGAGCGGTCGATGCGGGCGACCGTATCCATCGTGCTGTACCAGGAGCCGGCGATGATGAAGTCGCCGGCATACGGCTGGGCGGCGAGCCCGGCCGCCAGCACCACCAGCAGCAACGAGCAGAGCCAGAAGCGTCTCATTGTCCGTTCTCCTTTCGGGATGGGGGTCCAGCGCGACAGTATACGCGACCCGTACCCCCCGGGTCGAGAGTCTTTCTCGACTGCCGGGAGCGGCCCGACCCGCGGGCCGGCGCCGCGGCAGTTCTCGGCGCCCGCGCACCGCGGACATCTCGGGGGCGGAGTTCGGCTCGAAAGCCGGCCTTTCCGCTCGAATCGAGACGCTCCCCCGGAGGGGTCTCAAGTTCTTGAACCTCCGCGCGCGAAAAGATTTCCGGACGGACGTGCTGGATCTTCCGACAGGAGGCGGTGCGCACCATGGCGAGCGAGCGAGCGAGTGCGGCGGATCGCGCCCTGGTCGGGCTGCTCGGGGCCCTGGCGGTGCTTGCCGCACTGGCGATGGGGGGGGTCGCTCCCTGGGCGCGGAGCGCCATCTTCGCGCTCGCCGTCGCGATCGTCGCCGCGTGGATGGTCGGCCGGGCCGCCGCCGGCCACCTCGAGATCGAGCGCCATCCGGTCTGGCTCTTCCTGCTCGGCTTCCTCGGGCTCGCCGCGCTGCAGCTCCTCCCGCTACCGCGCGCGTTGCTCTCGGCTGTGCAGCCCGCCACGGCGGCGGCGTACACGCAGGCGCTGCCGGAGTACGCGGCGCAGTCACCACCGCGCGCTCTCTCGCTCTGCCCGCCGGCGACCTCGGCCGAACTGCTGCGCGTGGTCGCGCTCGCGCTCGTCCTCTTCACGGTCCTCCATGCCGTGCGCACCCGCGGCCAGATCCTCGCGCTGGTGGCGGTGCTCCTCGGGCTCGGCGCCTTCGAGGCGCTCTACGGCCTGTACGAGCGCTTCTCGGGCAGCCATGCCATCTTCGGCCTCTCGCACCCCTACGCCGGCGAGGCGGTGACCGGCACGTTTCTCAACAAGAACCACTTCGCGGGGCTGCTCGAGATGCTCGTTCCCGTGGCGCTGGGGCTCTTCTTCGCGCTGCGCTCGTCCCGGCGACCGTTCCCGCGATCGCGGCGCGGGGCCGCCGCCCTCCGGCGCTTCCAGGTCGCGCTGGCGATCCGCCTTTCCTCGCCGCGCTTTGCGGTGCGCGCGGCGGTGGCGGGGCTTGCCGTCGTGATGACCGCGGCGGTGCTGCTGTCGCTGTCCCGTGCCGGCGTGCTCGCGCTCGCGGTCGCGCTCGGGCTCCTCGTCGTGCTCGGCATGACGCGCGCCGGCTTCCGGCGGCACGCCGTGGCCCTGGTGGCGTTCGTCGCTCTCGTCCTCGCCACGACCGGGGCGGTGGGGATGTCCGCGGTCGCGGACCGGCTGGACGATGCCGCCTCCGGGCAGTCGGCGCAGTGGGCGGACCGCGTCGATCTCTCGCGGAGCGCCCTTCCCTACGTGCGGGATTTCCCCATCCTGGGCAGCGGACTCGGCACCTTCGGTGCGGTGTTTCCGCGCTACCAGTCCGGTCGGTTCGGCGATCGCTGGGCAAATTACCTGCACAACGACTGGCTCCAGCTCGTCTGCGAGATGGGCGTGCTCGGCGGGCTCGTGCTGGCGGCGGGGCTCGCCGTCCTGCTCGCTTCCATCGCCCGGCGGCTCCGGCGCCAGGAGTCCGACTCCGCCTGGTGGATCACGGCCGGCGCGCTCGCCGGCGTCGCGGCGATGCTGGTCCACAGCCTGTTCGACTACAACCTGTCGCGCATCACCTCGAACGGCCTGATCTTCTGCATGCTGCTCGGGCTCGCCTTCCGCGCGGCAAGTCTCGGCGGCGCGCGCGGCGCCGGCGATCGGCTGACCGCGGCGGCGCCGCGCACGCTCCGGCTCTCGCTCCGGCCGCTGCCCGTGCGGCTTGCGTGGGGCGCGCTCGGTCTCGTGCTCGCCGGCGGCGCCGTGGCGCTCGCGCTCGGGCCCGCCCGGGCCGACGTTGCGTTCAACCGCTACCGCCTCGCGGTCGGGGAGGAGCGGACCGAGGACTACTTCTTCCTCGACGCCGTGGCTCCGGGCGCCGTCGCTGCGACCGAGGCCGACGATCCCCTCGACCTGGCGGCGCGCGCGCACGCGCTCGCTCCCCGGAACCCGACCTACGCTTATCACCTCGGCCTGGCCGCCCTCGCGCGCGCCGACGCGCCGGTGCGGGCGCGCGCCGTCGCGAGCGCGCGCGCCGTGCTCGGGGATGTCGACGCGCCGGGCGAGGGGGCCGTGGACGCGCTCGCCGCATCGCTCGTCTGGAGCCTCCGGCCCGCGCTCCGGGCCGAGCGCAGGCCGTGGCTCGAGCGGGCCGCCGCGCACCTTCGAGGCGCCATCGCCCGCGCACCGACGGTTGCCGAGTATCACGGCGCGCTGGCCGGCGTCGAGCAGGAGCTCGAGGGCGGTCCGGGCGCGGGGCTGCGCTCCATCGAGACGGCGCTGGTCCTGGCGCCCGCGAGACCGAGCATTCTCTGCCGGGCGGGGCTCTTCTTCCTCGAGCGCGCGCCGGTGGATGCCCGGGGCGTTCCGGTTCCCGAGCGGCGCGAGTTCATCCATGACTGCTTGCGGCGCGCGATCGCCGCCGACAGTGCGTACGCCGGCCGCATCTTTCCGGTGGTGCGCGCGGTCTACGGTGGGACCGCCCCGCTCCTCGACATCACGCCGCCGACGGTGCCCGCTCACGGAAACCTGCTGCTCGAGCTCTGGGCCGCCGGTGACTGGGAGCATGTCGAGCGCTGCCTCGATATGCTCGAAGCCCTGGCCGGCTCCTGCACGAGCACGCGCTTGACCGTCTCACGCCACCGCACCGAGCTGCTCGCGATGCAGGCGCGCTGGGAGGAACACGGCCACGCCGTCGTCAGCCACCGCCACACGTTGCGGGAGAGCCTGGCTCCGGTGCTGGCCGAAGCGGGCCGCCTCCGGGCCGCGGGTCGTCCGCCGGAGGCGATGCAGCAGCTCCGCGAAGTGCTGGCGGCGGACTGGAGTCATCCGGAAGCGCGGATCGCCGCGGCGGAGCTCGCGTCGCTGCCCCGGGTGAGCGCGCAGCTCGCGGCCGGAGAGGCGCCGCTCGACCACGTGCTCGATCTCGTGCTGCACGTCGAGTCGTGGCCGGAGTGGCTCTACCGCCGGGCGCTCGCCGTCCTCGCGATGGAGGATCCCGGCCAGCCGGATGGCGTGTGTCGCCGCGAGCTACTGCACGCGGCAGCCGAGATCCGGAGCGGCCGGACCGCGGCGGGCCTCGCGGCGCTCGGCCGCGTGCTCGCGCCCGGCGCGCCCGCCTCCGACACGTCGCCGCTCGAGCCGCTGGCCTGGTTCCTCGTGGGCGAGGCCGAGGAGCGACGGCAAGACCGCGAGGCCGCGATCGGCGCCCATCGCCGGGTCCTCGAGCGCGCCCCCGATCACCGCGACGCGCTCGCGGCGCTGGTCCGTCTGGGGGAGACCTCGGCTTGGGAGCGGCTGGCGGAGCTTACCCCGGACGTGCCGCTCTCGGCGACCTTCGGGGGGCGCGTGCGGCTGCTCGGCTACCGGTTCTGGCCCGGCGCAAGCGGGGGGGGCGGAGCCCATCTCGCCTGCTACTGGCAGCTCCTCGGCGCGCCCGGGGAGAGATACCGGCCGTCGGTCCATTTCCTGGACGCCGCGCGGCGTAGGATCCTCGCCGCGGACCACGACTTCGCGAGCGGGGGCGCGCGCCACTGGCTGCGCGCCCCCCATCCCGGCGAGGTGCGGGTCACCGTGGTCGAGCTCGAGGCGGATCTGCTGGACGCCGTCTACCTCGCCGTGGCCGTCGTGGCGCCGGGTGACGGAGCAGCGGCCGCCGCGGTGCTGCGGCCGGACTGGGGGGTCGGCGGCCGCGTGGTCGGCGCGCTCCGGCGGGCGGCAGAGCCGGTGGCGGCGCGCTTTCGTGTGGCGAGCCCGTGAGCGGGCGCGGGGGAGGGGCCGGGATGCGGTCGCACGTCGGAGCTCGGCGCGGGCTGATCTTCGCGGCCGCGATCGCGCTGCTGCCCGCGGCCGTCTGGGCGAGCATCTTCCGGCCGGGGCTCGCCCTGGCGATCCTCGCGGCGGCCCCCGTGGTGGCGCTTCTCGTCTGGAGCCTCACCTGGCGGCTCGAGAAGGCGCTGATCGCCTACCTCTTCGTGCACGTGCTCGCCGACACGCTCAAACGCCTGGTGTTCGTGGTCGGCGTGGAGAACGTGCTCGTGCAGTACCTGCCGCTCGCCGTCAAGCTCTCGCTGCTGCTCGCGCTCGGCGCCTGGGGGCTGGGGCGGCGGGTGGCGGCGGGCCGCCTCGACGGCCTCGACCGCGTTCTTCTCGGGTTCGTCGCGCTCGTCGTGCTGAGCCTAGTGCTCTCCGATTCCTTCTCGCTCGAGGCGCGTGCGGCGATGCTCCCGTTTTCCGTCGGGCCCTACCTGATCTTCTTTGCGTACCGCGAGGCGGCGGCGACACCCGGCTGGCGCGATCGCTTCCTCCGGACTCTGGTCGGCCTCGGACTGGTCGCCGCCGCGTATGGCGGCGTCCAGGCCGTGGTGGGTCCCTCGTGGGTGGATCGCGCGTGGGCCGAGGCCTCGCACACGTTCTCCATCCAGGCGCGAAACGTCTGGATGGCGGTGACGGCCGACGTGCCCATGCGCCCCTACTCCTTCTTCGCGGACCACTTCTCCTACGGCTACTTCCTCGTGGCCGCGCTGTTCGGCCTGTGGGTGGGCGGCTGGCCGCGGGGTCGCGCCGCCCGTCTGGCCGCCGCGGCGGTTCTGCTCGTCGCCCTGGCCACCGCCATGACGCGCGCGGCGGGCGCTGCCGTGCTGCTCGCCGGGCTGGTTGCGGCGGCGCTCGCGGTGTTCCCGCCCGTGCGCCGCCTGTTCCCGGCGCTGGCGCTCGCTGCCTACGCGGTCCTCTCGCTCGCGGTGACCCCGGTCTACGAGCGGTTCTTCCCCGAGCAGTCGCTCGATTCGGCGTGGGCCCGCCAGACGCTCTCGCTCGGGTCGCTCAGCGCGCGCCGCGACGCGGGACGCGCTTTCCTGCTGGCGGCCGAGCGCTACCCGCTGCTCGGCGATCCTGGAGAGGGCTCGGGCTCGAGATTCGTGACGGCGAAGCTCGCGCCGGACCTGGAGGAGGAGCGGCTGGAACGGGAGGTCGACGACGCGCACAACCTGCTGGTGGGCATGGTCACCATCGCCGGGCTGCCGGGGTGCGGTCTGTTCGTCGCGTTCCTGGTTCTCGTGCTGCGCGCCGCCGGCCGGACGGCGGGGCCGCCCGATCGGGCCGCCGCGGCGGTGGTCGGCCTGCTGCTCGCCGGCGTGGCCGGCGGCTTCACCGTGATGGCCGGTCTGTTCATGGCGTGGTGCGCGTTTGCGGCACCTCCGCCCGCCCCGGCCGCGGCGCGCGCGCCGCGGGCCGCGTGCGTCGAGTGGGCGGGAGGAACCCATGGCTGAGCGGCGGCTGGCGATCGTTACCTCGCGGCCGATCCAGTACCAGGTGCCGCTCTGGCGTGCGCTCGCCGCGGTGCCGGGTCTCTGCGTTCGCGTTCTCTATGCCACCGACCGGGGGGCGGAACGCTACTTCGACGCCGCCTTCGGCAGCCAGATCCGCTGGGACGTTCCGCTGCTCGACGGCTACGACTGGAAGGTGCTGCGGAACCGGCCGCTCCGTGGGCTGGGCTGGCGGTTCGAGCTGCGCTGCCCGTCGATCGGTCGCGAGCTCGAGCGCGGCGGTTACGACGCGGTGCTGCTGGTCGGCAAGGAGCACTGGTACTACCTGCAGGCGATCCGCGCCGCGTTGCATCAGGGCATCCCGATCCTCTACCGGGCGGAGACTCCGCCGCCCAGGCGCGGCCGGATGCAGGCGGAGATGGCCGGGTGGCAGCGGCGGCGGCTCTTTCCGCGGTTCGCGTCGCTCCTGTGCGTGGGTCGCGAGCAGCGTGCCTTCTACCGCGGCTACGGGGTGCCGGACAGCCGCATGTTCTGGGCGCCGTACTGCGTGGACAACCGCTTCTTCCAGGAGGCCGCCAGGCGGTTCGGGCCGGAGCGGGACCGGATCCGGGCGCGCTGGGGCTTCGGCCGCGAAACACGCGTCGTTGCGTTCGCGGCCAAGTTCATCGACCGCAAGCGCCCGCGCGATCTGATCGATGCGTTCGCCCGGCTGCCGCGCGACGGGAGCTACGGGCTGCTCATGGCCGGCAGCGGCCCCCGGCTCGAGGCCTGCCGCGCGCACGCGGCAGCGTGCGGCCTCCGGAACGTCGCGTTCCCAGGGTTCCTGAACCAGAGCGAGATCGGCGCGGTCTACGCTGCCGCCGACTGCTTCGTGCTGCCGTCGGAGCACGAGACGTGGGGGCTGGTGGTGAACGAGGCGATGAACTTCGCGCTGCCGGTCGTGGTGAGCGACAGCGTCGGCGCCGGGCGCGACCTCGTCGAGGAAGGCGTGAACGGCCATCGCTACCCGACGGGCGACGTCGAGGCGCTCGCGCGGGCGCTCCGTGCCGTGCTCGCGTCGGACGCCCGCCGCGCGGCCCTGGGCCGGCGGTCGCGCGCGATCGTGGACGGCTACTCGGTGGCGCGGAGCGTTGCGGGCATCGTGGAGGCGCTCGCGGCCGCCACGGGCCGGGCACGCAGCCGCCGCTTCGAGCCGCTGGCCGCCGGGGCGGCCGGCGCAGCGCCGGGAGGGCCGTGAGATGACCGACATGCCGTGCACGTCGTGCGATCCGACTCCGGCGCGGCGCGCGGAGGGCCGTGCCGCCGCCCGCCCGAAGCGGGCGCTCGTCCTCAACCTCGGCGCCCTCTCGGTGACGGGCGGCATCGAGCGCTACTGTCTCGCCGTGCACCGGGCGCTGCTGCAGGCCGGCATCCGGACCGTCTCGCTCTCGCTCTGGGACGACCCCGCCGGCGCGGAGTCTCCGGGCGGCTTCTACGTGGGATGCGGCCGCTCCAAGGCGCGCTTCGCGCGGCACCTGCTCGCGCTGCTGCTGCGCCACCGGCCCGACGTGATCTGGCTCGGGCACGTGCTCCTGCTGCCCCTGGTGCCGCTGGTCCGGCTGCTCCGGCCGCGCGCCCGCGTGGTGGTGGTCGGCTACGGTTACGAGGTGTGGGAGCGGCTGCCGGTCGTGCAGCGGTTCTGGCTCCGCCGCACCCACCGCGTGGTGGCGATCAGCCGGTTCACCGGCCGCCATCTCGCCGCCACGCAGGGCGTCCCGGCGGATCGCATCGCGGTGATTCCGCCCGCCGTGCCGCCGGCGCTCGTGCCGCCGCCGCCCGCCGGCCCGGAGCGCGAGCACTCGCGGCGCGCCCCGCCGCGCGTGCTCACCGTGGCGCGCCTCGGCGATGACGCGGAGACCAAGGGGCTCTTCGTCGCGATCCGCAGCTTCCGGCGCGTGCTCGCGGAGTTCCCGGCGGCGCGCTACGCGATCGTCGGGGACGGGCCGGCCCGCCGCGAGCTCGAGGAGCACGCGCTCCGGCTCGGCGTGCGCGACCGCATCGACTTCCTCGGCCACGTCTCGGAGGAGGCGCTCCGGGGCTGCTACGCCGCCTCCGATGTCTTCCTGCTTCCGTCGCGAAAGGAGGGCTTCGGCATCGTCTTCGCCGAGGCCATGCTGCACGCGCGCCCGGTGGTGGCCGGCAGCGTGGACGCCGCCGCGGAGGTCGTCCGGCAGGGCGAGACCGGGCTGGTCGTCGATCCCACCCGGGAGGTGGCGGTTGCGCGGGCGGTCCGGCGCCTGCTGCGCGATCCGGCATGCGCGCGCCGCATGGGCGAGGCGGGGCGGGAACGCGTGCTCGCGCATTTCACGGCGGAGCACTTCGCGCGCCACGTGGCGGCGCTGCTCGCCGAGCTGGACGGGCCGGTGCGCCGCCGGCACGCCGCGGTCCCGCCGGCCGGGGCCGTCGCACCGTCTCCGCCGGTCGCACGAAAGGAAGCATGAAGCATGTGCCGAGGTTGCATTCGCAGGCGCCGAGCCGGCGGTCCACGGCCGGGAAGGGAGCGGCGATGCGGGTGCTGAGGCTGCACGCTCCCTACGCGCGCCAGGGCGGCGAGGATCGCTCCTTCGCGGAGGAGGTGGCGCTGCTCCGAGGCGGCGGCGTGGAGGTCCGCACCTTCACGCGCGCCAACGCCGATGTGCGGCGCGCCGGCGTCGGCGCCACGCTCGCCGCGCTCGTGCAGACGCCCTTTCACCGCGCCCTCCACGCCGCCGTGCGGCGGCTGTGCCGCGCCTTCCGTCCCGACGTAGCACACGCCGACAACCTCTGGTTCGCGCTCTCGCCCTGTGTGCACGCCGCCTGTCACGACGAGGGGGTGCCCACCGTGCAGTCGCTCCGGAACTACCGGCTGCTGTGCCTGAACGGACTGCTGCTGCGCGACGGGCAGCCCTGCGAGACGTGCGTCGGCCGCACGCCGTGGCCCGGGGTGCGGCGGCGCTGCTATCGCGGGTCCGCGCTGCTGTCGGCCGCCGTCGCGCGCATGATCCAGGTGAATCGGCGGCGCGGCACCTGGAAGACCGACGTGGACCTGTTCGTGGCGCCGTCGGAGTTCGCCCGCGGCGTCTTCGTGCGCGCGGGCCTCGAGCCGGAGGCGATCGTCGTGAAGCCGAACTTCCTCGCCGACCCGGGCCCGCCCGCGCCGCCCGGCCGCGGGGCCGTGTTCGTGGGCCGGCTCGCCGCGGAGAAGGGCGTGGACACGCTGCTCGAGGCGTGGCGCCGGCAGCCGGATGTGCCGCTCGAAGTGGTGGGCGACGGCCCGGAGCGCGCGGCGCTCGAGGCGCAGGCGCGCGCGCACGCGCTGCGCGCGGTGCGCTTCCACGGGCACCTGAGCCCCGAGGGCTGCGCCGAGGTCATGCGCCGGGCGGCGTATCTCGTGTTCCCGTCGGCCTGCTACGAGACCTTCGGGCGCAGCGTCATGGAGGCGTTCGCGCTCGGGCGCGCGGTGGTCGCGGCGCGCGGCGGCGCGGCGGCGGAGATCGTCGAGGCCGGGCGGACCGGGTGGCTGTTCGAGGTCGGCGACGCGGGGAGCCTCGAGCGCGCGGTCGCCCGGATGGAGGCGGAGCCGGCGGCGGTGCAGGCGATGGGCGCGGCGGCCCGGCGCGTCTACGAGGCGCGCTACACGCCGGCGCGCAACCTCGAGCTGCTGCTGGGAGCGTACGCGCAAGCGCAGCGCCGGTTCGCGGCGCGCGCGCACGGCGCGGGCGGGCGGCCGGCGGCGCGGCCGGAAGCGGTGGGCGCGTGCTGGGAAGGAGGGGCGCCATGACGATGCCGGCGACAGAACCTGCGGTCCACGAGCCCGTGCCGTGCGTGGACGTGCTCGGGATCCCGATCGCGGCGATCGATCTCGTGGGGGCGGCCGACCGGATCGAGGAGTGGATCCGGTCGGGGCGGCGCACCTACGTGACGGTGACGGGCGTGCACGGGGTGATGGAGTCCCAGGACGACGCCGCGCTCGGGGCCATCCATCGGGCGGCCGGCATGTGCGTCCCCGACGGCATGCCCATGGTCTGGGTCGGCAAGCTCATGGGGCACCGGAGGATGGGGCGGGTGTACGGCCCCGACCTGATGCTCGAGCTGTGCCGCCGGTCGGTCGATAAGGGGTACGCGCATTATTTCTATGGCGCCGGGTCGGGGGTGGCGGAGCGCTTGCGGGAGCGGCTCGTGGCGCGGTTTCCGGGGCTCTGCGTGGTCGGCGTGGGCACGCCGCCGTTCCGGGCGCTGACGGCGTCCGAGGAGGAGGCGCTCGGGCGCGAGCTCGAGGCGTGCGCGCCCGACGTGCTCTGGATCGGGCTCGGCACGCCGAAGCAGGAGCGCTGGATGGCTGCCCACGCCGGCAAGCTGAACGCCGGGGTGATGATCGGCGTGGGCGCGGCCTTCGACATGCACGCCGGGCGGCTTCGCCAGGCGCCGCGCTGGATGCAGCGGGCCGGGCTCGAGTGGTTGTTCCGGTTGTATCTCGAGCCGCGCCGCCTGTGGCGGCGCTATCTCCGCCACAATCCGCGCTTCCTCGTTCGCATCGTCATGCAGTTTCTCGGGGTCGGCGGCCGCCGGAGCGGCACCGCCCCACTGTCGCAGGGGAGGGCCGGATCATGTCCAGAAAGACTCGGGTCCTGATCACGGGCGCCGGGGGGTTCATCGGCAGCCACCTCGTGAACACCTTGAGGCGCAAGGGCTACTGGGTGCGCGGCGCCGACATCGTGCACTCGAAATTCATGGATCCCGCCGCCGACGAGTTCCGGCTGCTGGATCTGAGGCGCTGGGAGAACTGCCTGGAGGCGACCGACGGGATCGACGAGGTCTACTCGCTCGCGGCCAACATGGGCGGCATCGGCTTCATCGAGACCGTGCACGCCGAGGTCCTGCACGACAACGTGCTGATCAACACCCACATGATCGAGGCCGCGCGCCAGAACGGCGTGCAGCGCTACTTCTACGCGTCGTCGGCGTGCATCTATCCGACCTACCGGCAGGAGGAGGCGGACTGCGTGGGTTTGAAGGAGACCGAGGCCTATCCCGCCGATCCGGACAACGAGTACGGCTGGGAGAAGCTCTACTCCGAGCGCGTGTGCGCGGCCTACTGGCGCGAGCACGGGCTCGAGACGCGGATCGCGCGCTTCCACAACATCTACGGTCCCTTCGGCACGTACGAGGGCGGCCGCGAGAAGGCGCCGGCCGCGCTGTGCCGCAAGGCCGCCGAGGCCTTCGACGGCGGCGAGCTCGAGGTCTGGGGCGACGGGCAGCAGACCCGCTCGTTCTGCTACATCGACGACTGCCTCGAGGGGATCCACCGGCTGATGCGGTCGGACCACCGCGAGCCGCTCAACATCGGCTCGGAGGAGATGGTCACGATCGACCAGCTGGCCGACATGGCGATCGCGCTGTCGGGAAAGAACCTCACCCGGAGCTACCGGCCTGCCAAGCCCCAGGGCGTTCGCGGCCGCAGCTCCGACAACACGCTGGTCCGCAAGGTGCTGGGCTGGTCGCCGCAGACCTCGCTCTGGGAGGGCATGCAGAAGACCTACCCGTGGATCAGCTTCCAGGTGCGCCTGAAGCGGGAGCGGATGGGGCCGCGTGCCGCGGGCAAGGCGATGCGGGCGGGAGCGTCCGTCTGAGTTGCGTGCGGATCCGGAAGCGGATCGACGCGCGGCGGCGGCTCCGGGGCGATGCGGGCCCGAGGGGAGAGAGGTCGAGGAAGGTGGCGCATCCGAGGTGCGGCGACGGCGCGCGGGCGCCGGCGGCAGAAGGACTCTCCGCGCGCGGGGCGGGCGCGCCTGTGCACGGCCGGCGCGTGCCGATCTCGGGCCGCCACGTGGTCGCGGCGCTCGACCAGGCGGCGGTGTCGGGGACCAGCTTCCTGACCACGCTGCTGGTCGGCCATCTGTGCGCGCCCGAGGAGTTCGGCCTCCTGGTGCTGGTGCTCTCGCTCGTGCTGGCGTGGGAAGGGGTGCGCTTTTCCTTCGTCGGGGCGCCGCTCACGGTGTTCCTGCCGCGCTGCGAGGGCACGCAGGCCGCCGCCTACCTCGGCGGAACGCTGGTCCTTCACGCCGGCGTGCTGGGAGCGGGGGCCGCCTGCTTCGGGGTGGCCGCCGCCGTGGCGCGCGCCGGCGGGGATGCGCGCCTCGCGGCCGCCATCGGGCTCGGGACCGTGGCCCTGGCGGGGTGGTCGGCGCGCGAGCACGTGCGCGGCGTGCTGTTCGCGCGGCTCCGACCCGGCGCGGCGCTCCGCGTCGACGCGCTGGCGAGCGGGCTGCAGCTCGGCGGTCTGGCGGCGCTGATTGCGCTCGGCCGCCTGCAGGTGGGGGCGGTCCTCGTCGTGGCCGGCGCCGCGCAGATGGTCGCCGCCCTGGTCGGGCTGGCCGGGCTGCGCGGCGAGATCGTCCGGCGGGGCCTCGGGCTCGGCCCGCTCCTGCGCCGGCACTGGCGGTTCGGCCGCTGGATGCTCGCGGGGCTCCTTGCCTACACGGTGGCGAGTCAGGCGTATCCGTGGTTTCTCAACGGGATGCACGGCGTCGCGGCGGCGGCGGCGCTGGGGGCGTGCCTGCTGCCGCTGTCGATCTCGCGGCCGCTCGTGGTGGGGCTTGCCAACGTGATCACTCCCGAGCTCTCGCATGCCTTCGCGCGGGGGGGCTGGGAGAGCCTCCGGCGGACGGTCCGGCGGTCGCAGCGGATCCTGCTCGCGCCGCTGGCGGCGCTCGCGGCCGGGCTCGCGCTCGGCGCGCCCTGGATCCTGGATCTGATGTACGACGGCAAGTACGTGCAGTACAGCCTCCTGCTCTCGCTGCTCGCGCTCCAGCTCGTGGTCGTGGCCTGGATCACGCCCATCCAGCAGGCGTTCCTCGCGGCGGATCGCCCGCGCTACCCGTGCTATGCGACCTCGGCCGGGGCCGTCGCCACGCTCGGCTTCGGCGTGGTGCTGGCCGCGCGGTTCGGCGTGGCCGGCGCCGCCGTGGGGTGGCTGCTGGCCGTGGCCACGAGCGGCGCAGTCGCTCTGGTCCTCTACCGGAGGATGCTCCGGGAAGCGCAGGCGCCCGCGGCGGCCGCGGCGGCGCACATGCGCGCCGCCGCCTGTGGCGCTTCCATCGCCGCCTCCTGATCTCCCCTGCCCTCTGGCCTTCTCCCGACCGTTGTGGGAAAGTCTGCACCGGCGCGGGCGGGGTGAGGGGTCGGCACGGTGGAGCTAAACACGAAGGAAGAAGAAGCCGAGGGGGTAGGAGCGAGGGTGCGAGCACGAGAGGCGAAGCGATGGTTCGAAAGCTGGTACTGGTCGGGCTGGCACTGGTCCTTGCCGGCTGCACGCACACGGTGGCGAAGTTCGCGCTCGTGGCTCCCGAGCCCGTACGCCTCATGCAGATCGCGTCGTCGCGGGCGACGGTGGCGAAGGTGCGCGGTGAGGACGACAACCATATCCTCGTCGTCGTGCCGTGGCGCTGGCGCGCGCACGACATGCATGTGGCGATGAAGCGGGCGATCGAGACGGTGCCGGGAGGCATCGCGCTGCTGGATTGCGAGGTCCGCGAGACCAAGTTCCACGTTCCCTTCATCTACGGCTACTACGCCTACGTCGTCGAGGGACGCGTGCTGGTCGATCCGCTGGCGACGGAGCGCACGCACGAGGGCGGCGCGGGCGGAATGGGAACGGGGTCTGACCCCGTTCCCGAGGCGCGGGCGGGCGGCGCCCGCGGGGGTGCGGGTGCGGGTGTCGCGCGCGGAATGCGCGCGCTGAGGTGGCGCGGGCGGGCGGCGCCCGCGGGAGGCACGAACGCGGAGGTGCGGTGAGGTCATGACGGCGCCCTTGCTTTTCCATGACCCCTATATCGAGTGGGTCCAGCAGCAGCGGGCGGAGTGGTTCGACCACGATCTCGGTGCGAGCGGTCTGGTGCTCGCGTGGGACTGGGCGGCGTGGGGAGTGGATCTCGCGGCCGCCCCGGCGGACGCGCCCAACGGGTGCGGGTACGAGCCGCTGCGCTGCCGCATCGCCGCACGCCTCGGCGTGCGCCCGGAGCAGGTGCTGCTCGCGCCGGGGTGCACCGGCGCCAACGCCCTCGTGCTCGCCGCGCTCGTCCGGCGCGGGGATCGCGTGGCCGTGGAGACGCCGGTCTACTCGCCGCCCGTCAGTGTCGCACGCGGGCTGGGGGCGAAGCTCGTGCGGCTGCCGCGGCGGGCGGACGACGGCTGGCGGCTGGATCTGGCGAACCGGGACGCGTTCATGCGCCGGCTCGAAGGCTGCGCGCTTCTCTTCATCACCAACCCGCACAATCCCACCGGACAGGTTCTCGATGCGGCCGACCTGACCCGGATTGCGAGCGCGTGCGCGGCGGCGGGGACCGTGCTCGTCGTGGACGAGATCTACCGCGAGTTCCCGGGTGCGGCCGGCGTGCCGTCGGCGGTCGGGCTCGGCGAGCGCGTCCTGGTCACCTCGAGCGTGACCAAGGCCTACGGGCTGGGCGGGCTGCGCGTGGGGTGGATCGCGGGACCGGTCGACCTCGTCGACCGCTGCGCGGCGGCCAACCAGGCGTTGCTCGGGCGGGGCAGCGTGGTGGGCGAGTGGCTGGTGGACCAGCTCATGGAGCGCGAGGACCGGTGGCGTGCGCTCCGCGAGACGATCGCCGGGCGCGTCGAAGCGGGCCGCGCGGCGGCCGATGCATTCGTGCGGCGCCGCGGCGAGCTCGACTGGGTGCGGACCGAGGCCGGAGTCTGCGGGCTGGTGAAGCTCCCGGCGGGCATGAGCGGGCACGTGCTGGCCGCGCGGGCCCGGGAGCGCGGCCGCGTCTTTCTGGTGCCCGGCGAGTTCTTCGGCGCGCCGGGATACGTGCGGCTGTCCTTCGGCGCCGGGCCGGCGCGGGTGGCGGCCGGGCTCGCGGCGCTCGATGCCGTGCTCGACGCCGGGACGGCGATGAGATAAGAAGAGTCAGGGGTCGCGGAGGAACCGATCCGGTCCCGTCCGGACCGGCCTGCGGCGCCGGCCGTCGCAGGTCACCCACACCGGGAGTCCAGCCACGTGAGCATTCACGTTCCTCCTTCCCACATGGACGGCACGACCGATCGCGATCCGATCGAGACCGCCGAATGGCTCGAGTCGCTCGACGCGGTGATCGCCGGCACGGGGCGCCGGCGCGCCCGCTACCTGCTGGACCGCCTGCTCGCGCGCGCCAACACCGCCAACGCCGCTCCCGACGCCATCCTGGTCACGGACTTCGTGAACACGATCCCGGTCGAGGAGGAGCCGCCGTTCCCCGGCGATCACGACATGGAGCGCCGCATCCGCCGGATCATCCGCTGGAACGCCATGGCCATGGTGGTGCGCGCCAACATGCGCTTCGAGGGGATCGGCGGGCACATCTCGACCTACGCCTCCGCCGCCTCGCTCTACGAGGTGGGCTTCAACCACTTCTTCCGCGGCCGCGACGACGGCGCCGGGGACCACGTCTACTTCCAGGGACATGCCGCTCCCGGCATCTATGCGCGCGCGTTCCTCGAGGGCCGGCTCACCGAGGACCAGCTCGACCGCTTCCGCCGCGAGACGGAGCGGGGCCGCGGGCTCTCCTCGTATCCGCACCCGCGCCTGATGCCCGACTTCTGGGAGGCGCCGACGGTGTCGATGGGGCTCGGGCCGATCGCCGCCATCTACCAGGCGCGCTTCAACCGCTACCTCGAGGCGCGCGGTCTGGCCGACACCTCGCGCGCGCGGGTCTGGTCGTTCGTCGGCGACGGCGAGATGGACGAGCCCGAGAGCCTCGGGGCGCTGTGGCTGGCGGCGCGCGAGCACCTCGACAACCTCACCATGGTCGTCAACTGCAACCTGCAGCGGCTCGACGGTCCGGTGCGCGGCAACTCCAAGATCATCCAGGAGCTGGAGGGGATCTTCCGCGGCGCCGGCTGGAACGTGATCAAGGTCATCTGGGGACGCGGCTGGGACGAGCTGCTCGCGCGCGACCGCCACGGGCTGCTGCGCCGCCGCATGAACGAGGTCGTCGACGGGCAGTTCCAGAAGTACGCCACGGCGCCGGGCGACTACACGCGGCGCGATTTCTTCGGCACGCACCCCGAGCTGCTCGATCTGGTCGGCCATCTGTCCGACGAGGAGATCCGCCGCCTGCGCCGCGGCGGCCACGACTACGGGAAGGTCTACGCGGCCTACCAGTGGGCCACGGAGCACA
>JAFGQW010000075.1 GCA_016935485.1 Planctomycetota bacterium
ACGTCGGCCCCGGCCTCGGCGACGTCGGCCCCGCGCAGCACTTCGGCGGCGTGCCCGGCCTCGGCAAGGTGGTGCTCGCGTTCTGCATGGTGCTGGGGCGGCTCGAGCTCTTCACCGTGCTGGTGCTGCTGCTGCCCTCGTTCTGGCGGAAGTAGCGCGGCCGCGAAGGTGCGGGCCGCGGCCTTCATCTGGCTCGCTCGAGATACTCGCCCGTGGAGGGATCCACGCGGATCTTGTCGCCCATCTTCACGAAGGAGGGGACCTGCACGACCACGCCGGTCTCGAGGGTGGCGGGCTTGGACTGCGCCGCCGCGGTCGCTCCTTTCATCTCGGGCGCGGTCTCGGTCACCGCGAGGGTGACCGCCGCGGGCAGCTCCACCGAGATCGCGGCGCCGTCGATGAAATCCACCTGGAGGCGCGCTCCGGACACGAGGTAGCGCGTCGCGTCCCCGAGGACCTCCTCGCCGAGCTCGATCTGATCGTAGGTCTCGGTGTCCATGAAGTGGTGTCGGTCGCCGCTCGAGTAGAGGAACTCCATCTCGCGCTGGTCCACCAGCGCGCGCTCCACGTTCTCCGTGGAGCTGAACCGCACCTCGGTGGACATGCCGCTCTTCAGGTTGCGCAGCCGCGCCTGCACGAAGGCCCGGAGATTGCCGGGGGTCCGGTGGCGGAAATCGAGCACCCGGTGGGGCACGCCGTTGTAGAGGATCACCATCCCCTTGCGGATGTCGTTGGCCTGCATGGCACTCCTCCTTTCGAGGACACCCGCCGGCGGCCGCGCGCGGCGCCGGCGCCGGGGGAAAGGCATAGCACCCCGGCCGATCCGCGGGGATGCGAATTCCCGTGGACTGCGCGTCCCTCCGGCGATAGGATCGAGGGCGATCCGATCGGGACCGGTGGAGGCCAACCGGATGTGCAGGCTCGCCCCGACGGCCCTTCTCGCCGCCGGGATATTCGTGATCGTCGCCGCAAGCTCCGTGTCGCCGCAGGACTCCGTCGCGCCGCTTCCTCCGCCCGACGTCCGCGATCATCCCTACGGACCCCATCCGCGCCATCGGCTCGACCTCTGGAAGGCCCGCTCCTCGCAGCCGGCGCCGCTGCTGGTGAACATCCACTTCGGCGGCTTCTCCGCCGGCGACAAGTCGACCGTCGATCGAGCTTTTCTCGAGCGCTGCCTGGCCAGCGGCATCTCCGTGGCGTCGGTCAACTACCGGTTCCACCGGGACGCGCCGTTCCCGGCGCCGATGCTGGACTGCGGACGCGCAGTCCAGCACCTGCGCCACAGCGCGCGGCCATGGGGCCTCGATCCGTCGCGCGTCGGCGCGTACGGCCACGGCGTGGGCGGCGGGATCGCGCTCTGGCTCGCCTTCCATCCCGAGCTCGCCACCCCGGACAGCGCCGATCCCGTGGCCCGGCAGTCGACGCGTCTGGCCGGCGCGGTCGCGATCGACGCGCAGACGTCGTACGATCCGCGCTTCCTGCGCGCGCACATCGGGGGGCGCGCCCACGAGCATCCCGCCGGACCGGCTTTCTTCGGGTTGCCGCTCGAGGAATTCGCCACCCCGCACGCGCATCGCCGGTTCGAGGAGGCTTCTCCCTATCACCACGCCTCGGCCGATGATCCGCCGGTCCTTCTCTACTACCGGCTGCCGGACGTCGCGCTCGCCGCCGACCAGGGCCCGCCGGGCCACGGGATCCACCATCCGCGCTTCGGCAAGGTGCTGGCCCGTAAGCTCGCGGCGCTCGACGTGCCGTGCCAGCTCGTGCTGCGCCCGAGCGCGGCGCGCGACTTCAAGATCTCCGATCCCGTCGACGGACCCGGGCGGAACGAGATTCTCGGCTTCCTCGCCTGTCGGCTTGTCGGGCTTGTCGAGCCCGGCCCGGGCCGGTAGAATCGCGGCCGCGGGCGAGGGGACACGGCGCGTCCCGGGGCCGCCGGACCGATCCGCCGCCGTCGGCGATCCGGTCCGGGCGGAGGCATCCATGGCAAGACGTCGCGGCAAGGTGCTCGGCACGGCGCTGTGCGGCGTGGCGCTCGCGGCCGCCCTTGTCTGGTGGCGGTCCTCGCCCGCCGAGCCGCCCAGCATCGTGCTCGTCTCGATCGACACGCTGCGTCCCGACCACCTCGGGTGCTACGGGTACTCCCGAAACACGAGTCCCGCCCTCGACCGGCTCGCGCGGGAGGGAGCCCGGTTCAAGACCGCGGTGAGCTCGACGTCGTGGACCTTGCCCGCCCATGCGGCGCTCTTCACCGGGCTGCCGGACCGCGTGCATGGCTGCGGCAACGAGCAGCGGTGGCTGGACCGAAGCCGCTTCACGCTGGCCGAAGCCCTGCAGCAAGCCGGCTACCACACCGCCGGGTTCTACTCCGGCCCGCTGCTCCATCGCTACTTCGGCCTCAGCCAGGGCTTCGACTCCTGGACGGAATGCACCTCCTACCGCGAGCAGATCGACCGGATGATCCGCGAGTGGCGCTACGATCCGCGCATCGAGGAGCAGGCCTTCCGCGACGTCACCAACCCGATCGTGCTGGCCGCGGTGCGCGCGTGGATCGAGAGCGCTCCGCGCCGTCCGTTCTTCCTCTTCATCCACCTGTGGGACGTGCACCACGACTACATCCCGCCGCCGCCGTACGACGCGCTCTTCCGGGAGGGCACGACCGCCCGCCCGGGAGACGGTTCCCGGGAGGACCTCATCTCCCGCTACGATGGCGAGATCCGCTGGACCGACGCGACGCTCGCGGCGATCTTCGAGGCGCTCGATCGCCGGGGCCTGAAGGATCGGTCCATCCTGCTGGTGACGGCCGACCACGGCGAAGCGTTCTTCGAGCACGGCCACCACGGCCACCGGTTCACGCTCCACGACGAGGAGGTGCGGGTGCCGCTGCTCGTGCGCTATCCGGGGCGCCTCCCCGCCGGCCTCTGCATCGAGCCGCCGGTGAGCCTCATCGACATCGCTCCCACGCTGCTCGATCTGGCCGGCTTGCCGCCGCTGCCCGCCGCGCTCGGTCGGAGTCTGGTGCCCCTGCTGGAAGCGGCGGGCACGAGCGCGACCTGGAAGGAGCGACCGGCGATCAGCGAGTTCCGCGATCACCGGCAGATGCTCGCGCTGCGTCTGGAGCGCTGGAAGCTCATCGCGGACCTCACCTCCGGCACCGTCCAGGTGTACGACCTCGAGCGCGACCCGGGCGAGCATTCGCCTCTCGGAGCGGCCGACCCTTCGGTGCCGGCCGCGGCGCTCGCCGCGCACTGGGAGCGCACGGTTCGACAGCTCGACGCCGCGGCGGCGCGCCTGCCGGTGCCGCAGACGCGCGACTGGACGGGTCTGCCCGAGGTCCACCGCCGGCACCTGCGGAGCCTGGGATACCTCAGGTGATCCCGGCACCCACGGAGTTCCCGTGACCATGCAGACGATCAGGCCGCAAGGAACGCCGCGAGGCCGCGTGCTCCTCTACGTGCCGCGGTGGCTGCCGCCCGCGTGGTCGCGCGGCGGACTGCCCTACCGGGTCGTCCCGGTGCTGTCCGCACTGGCTCGGCGAGGCTACGAGGTGCGCTTCCTGACGGAGGTGCAGGCCGGGCTCGATGACGGAGCGATGGCCCGCGGCCTGGCCGGCGCCGACGCCGCCGTGGTCTGGTGCGCCGAGCTCAATCCGGGCGTCCAGATCGCCGGCGTGCTGGGTGCGCTGCGGGCCATGAAGCGCCTCGCTCCACAAGTCCATCGCGTCGCGGGCGGCGGGCTCTTCAGCATCCTCCCGCCGGCCTTCCTCGGTCGCGGCGACCGGCTGGGCCTCGACGAGCTGGTCGACCAGGTGATCCGGGACGATCGCGCCGGCGCGCTGGCTCGGTATCTCGACGGCCGCGCCGGCGTCGCCGCGGGCGCCGCGCCCGCGCGCCGGCTCCGGTACGAGGTAGCGGCCCTGCGCCGACTCGATCTCGCGCCCTTCCTCGGGACCGCGCCGTCCCTCTTCGGCAACCACGAGCCCGCGCTGCAGATCCCCACCGGTTACGGCTGCGCCAAGCACTGCCCGTTCTGCTTCTACGAGCGCACGCGGCCGGAGCTGCTCGGGGCGGAGGAGCTGGTCGGAACGATTGCCCACGTGACCGCGCGGTACGGCGTGCGCCAGTACCTCCTCGGCGAGCTCGACTTCTTCGCCAGCGTAGGGAGGGTAGACCGCGTTGTCCGCGGCATTTGCGCGCGCGGGCTCGCTGTCCGCTGGTTCGCCCTCGCTTCGCCCGAGGACCTGGCGCGGATCGACGACGCCGGGCTCGACCGGATCGCGGCCGCGGGCTGCCACACCATCGAGCTCGGCACGGAGGCGGGGTCGTCCCAGGCGCTCGTGGGGCTCGGCAAGCGGCACCGGCCCCAGGATGCCCTCGCGCTCTCGCACCGGCTGCTCGCGCGCGGCATCGTCCCGATGCACAACATCCTGTTCGGCTATGTCGGCGAGACGCGCGCCCACCGCCGGGCAAGCCTCGCGCTGGTGCGCCGCCTCGCGGAGCTAGATGAGCGGGTCCGGTTCACCTTCCGGCTCTACCAGGCCATTCCCGACACCACCATGGGCGACGTCGCGTTCACCCACATCGCCGCCCGGCCCCGCACGTTCGAGGAGATCCCGGCGTACCGGGCGCGCACCGAGAGCGGCCGCGCGCTGCCCTGGCTCACGCGCTCGGGAGAACGGCACGACCGTCTGCTCACCGAGTATCTGCTGGCGATGGCCTACGAGGACCCGCTCGCGCGCGCAGCCACCGGCTGGCGGCGACGCCTCCTTCGCCTCGCCGCGCGCGCGCGGCTGCGGCTGGGCTTCCTCGACTTCCCGCTGGACCGCGCGCTCTTCCGGCGGTTCGAGTCGGTGCCCTTGCCGGACACGTACCTGCCGTAGCGCGGGCACGGCCCGCGGCCCACAGCCCGCCGCTTTCCGCGACCGCGGTCCGACTTCGCGGGAGTACGGTCCCGACGTCTCGCTGTCCCGTCCGGAAGACGCCGCGTCGCGAACGCACCCGACGCGCCCGCGCCGGCCGGGGCGCCGGCGGCCTGCGAGCACGTTTTCCTCGAATGGCATCCTCGTTGCGACGCGTGCCGCCACCGAAGCCGAGCCGAGAGATGGGATGGACCCGATGGCGCTCTTCCGCACTCTCCTTCTGCTGGCGCTGGCCCCGCTCTCCGCGTGGGGCTGCGCTTCCCGGCGCGCCGATGAGCTGGCGCTGGCAGGCAACCTCGCCGGGGCCCTCGAGGCCTACGCCCTCGAGGACACGTACGACGCCCACTTGAAGATGGGCATGCTCCACCAGACCCAGGGCGATCACCACGAGGCGATCGCCGAGTACTCGCTCGCTGTGCCGCGCAACGCCGAGGCGGACTACCGGGTCTACCAGTTCCGCGCGGAGTCCTACCTGGCCACTGGCGAGCTCGCCAAGGCGCGCGCCGATCTCGAGGAGGCGCTCCGCCGGAGTCCCCGCGTCGCACAGATCCACTTCCTGCTCGGCAACGTGCTCTACCGCCAGAACGAGCTCGCGCCGGCCGACGCGGCCTACAGCCGCGCCATCGAGGAAGCCGGCGACCAGGCCGAGCTGAAGGCGCGCGCTCTCAAGAACCGCGCGCTCGTCCACTTCCGGACCGAGGCGTTCGAGGCGGCCGCCGCCGACTACGAGGCCGCACTCCAGCTCGCCCGGCCGCCCGATCGCGAGGACCGGCTGCATCTCGGCCTGCTCCTCTACGCGACCGGCCGCGAGTCCGAGGCGCGCGACGCGTGGTCGGGGCTCAGCGCCGCCGACCGGGAGCGGCTGCGGAGCACGCTCGACGAGAACCTGGGGGAAGGCTTCTGAGGAGGTCCGCGCGGCGGCCACGGGACCCACCCGCCGCCGCCGCGCCGGCTCCGACGACCGGCCCGCCATGACGCCCGACATCCTGAAACCGCCGAACCACACGGAATGGAGGACCTGAGATGGCCATCCGCATGATCCTGATCACGCTGCTCCTCGGCGCGCTGGCGCCGACCGCGCCGGCGGGCGAGGACGACCCGCCCGCCGCGGCGGACGACGCCGGCAAGAAGGCCGCACGGGGCACGGGGAGCATCATCCTGCCCGATTTCAACCCGAAGAAGCAGTTCCAGGTGATCCAGCAGGGCCTCGAGAAGAGCATCCCGCTCGGCAAGACCTTGAAGGAAGCCCAGGCCCGGCTCGGTCCCATGATCGAGAAGCTCCACAGCAACCCGGATCTCGAGACCGAGGCCGCCGTCGAGAACGAGCTCGCCGCGTTCGTCGACCGGCTGAGCCTCCAGGTCGTGGACCTGATCGGCGAGCGCGACCGCATCCTGTGGGCGTTCCGGGATCTCGGCCACGGCATCACCGCCATGCGCTCCTCGATCCGCACCTACCTCGTCGATCTGGAGCGCCGCATCGCCGGCGAGCGCGCCAAGACGACGCGGCTCGAGGGCGAGCTGCGCAAGCTCGCCGCCCGCGTGCGCCAGGCCGAGGGCGCCGAGCGGCTGCGGCTCGGCCGCGAGCTGGCGGTGCTCGACCGCAAGCACCAGCTGCTCGCCTCCGCCATGACCCACTACGAGAAGCTCGGCCGCTCGTTCGGCGCGTCCGGCGCCGGGCTGAACAACATCGAGGCCGCCTTCGGGCGCATGGCGCAGAACGTCTCCCACCTGCTCGACGTCCTCGACGTGCAGTACGAGATCCTCCGCTTCAGCGCGGGGACCCGACGCGACTTCAGCCGCATCAAGGAGATGTTCGCGCGCGTGATGGGCGGCAGCGAGGCCGATCTGAAGAAGATCGTCGAGCGGCTGCGCGACGTGAACGGCCAGATCGGCTTCCTCGGCGACTTCATGCAGACCGTGGGCGAGATCAACTCCTTCAGCAAGCTCGTGATCGACGTGGACACGGCCACCTCCGAGATCCTCGACGTCGGCGGCACGGACCCGGAGAAGGCCGGCGCCTCGATCGACAACCTCCTCGAGAAATGGAAGTAGGTGAACCCATGATGAAGCGCATCTTGACCCCTCTGCTCGCGGTGATCGGACTGCTCGTGCTCGCGGCGGCGCTGGCCTCCCAGGCGCCGCGGGCTCCGGGTGCGGCCGCGGCGGCCGACGCGATGCTGGCGCGGGCCGCGGACGACGGCGGCCCGGCCGGCGCCGAAGAGGCCGCTCGGAGCAAGGCGCACGCCGATCTCGGACACGCGGCGCGCACGTACGAGCAGGTCTACGAGCGCATGAGTTACGGCGACCGGCACCTGCTGGAGCAGCTCCGCACGAACCAGCAGCGCCGCGCGGAGCTGGAACAGAGCCTCGTGGCGAAGCGGGCCGAGCGCGGACGGCTCGAGGAACGGGTCGCGGACCAGCTCGGGCGGATCCGGCGCATCTATCCGGCGGGCGAGGACCGCGACGCGGCAGCCGAGCTCGCGCTGGAGTTCGAAGCCGCCCGCAAGAGCCTCGAGGGCGAAATCGCGCGGCTCGAGGGCGACCTCGGCTTCGCCCGTGAGCGCATCGTCGCCATCGAGGCCGAGCTCCGCGCGATCCGTGCGCGATCGCTCAGCAAGGGATACGGCCCGGCCCCGGCGCGCCTCGCGCCGGCGGCCACCGAACCGGCCGCGGTGGACGCGCAGTGGATCGCCGACCTCGAGCGGCTCCGCCGGCGCGTCGTGGCGCAGCGCGTCAAGCGGCTCGCCGACTTCCGGCTCCAGCCCTTCGACCCGGCACGGTGCGGTCGGCCCGACGAGTTCCGCACGGCGCTCTTCCAGGCGATGAAGTAGGCGCGCTCCGGGGCCGCTGCCCGTTCGATGGAGGACCGGCGGCGGCCGCCGGACGCGATCCCCCATGATGGATACCGACGTTCTCCTCCGCCATGGCGGTCCGGCCCTGATCGTGCTGATCGGCCTGTCGATCCTCGCGTGGGGCGTGGTGCTCGAGCGCGCCGGCTACTGGCTCGCGCGCTGGATGTGGCGCGACCGGCGCGGGCTGCTCGCCGCGCTGGACCTGATCCAGGGGCGCCGCCTCGAGGCCGCCGCCCGCCGTCTCGAGCACCTCCGGCGCATCCCGGTCGCCCGCGTGCTTCGCGAGGGGGTGCGCCATGCGGGCCCCGGGGTGGCCGGCCACCTCGAGGCCGCTGCGCTCCGCGAGCACCGCGCCATGCGGAATCACACCGGCATCCTGGACACCGTCACCGCCGCCGCGCCGCTGGTCGGCATCCTCGGCACGGTGATCGGCATCATCCGGTCGTTCCATGCGTTCGGCGGCGCCGGCGGCGGCGTGCCGCCTCCCCACCAGGTGATCGGCGGCGTCTCGGAAGCGCTGATCACCACGGGCGCCGGGCTGGTCGTGGCGCTGGTGGCGCTGGTGTCCGCGGCGCTCGCCCGCGGGCTGGCGGACCGCGGCGCCGCGGAGCTCGAGCAGTATGTGACGGCGGTGGAATCCGTGCTTGCGAAGGGAAAGGCCCATGCGGATTGAGCGACGCGCGCCGAGCCGGGGCGTCGACGTGGTCCCCCTCATCGACACCGTGTTCCTGCTGCTGGTGATCTTCCTCGTGATGGTGCTGCGCATGCGCGTCGACGAAGGGCTCCACGTCGAGCTCCCGCCGGTGGGCGGCGAGGCCGGCGCCGCGGCGGCCGATGACGCCGGGAAGCTGGTGATCGGCGTGGACCCCGCGGGAGAGGTCGTGGTTCGCGGCCGTTCCGTCGCCCGGAGCGCGCTCGCTGCCGAGCTGGCGCACGTGCTGTCCAGCGCGCGGCCGCAGGAGACGGTCGAGATCCGGGGCGATCGCGAGGCGCCCCACGGCGCGGTGATGGCCGTGCTGGCGGCGGTCCAGGGCGCGGGCATCCGGGACATCCGCTTCCAGGTGGCCCCGGTCGGACCGATGGCAGGGAGCGGATCGCCATGAGCGGAATCGTGCGGCTCGCGTTCTTCGTGGCGCTCTCGGCCGGGCTCCATGCGGCCGTCCTGCTGGAGGCGGCTGGCCGCAGCGCCAATCCCCGGCCGGTGCGCACCACCGTGATCACGATCCCGGAAAAACCACCGGCCGACCCGAAGGCGGTCCGGGCCACGCCGCCCGCGCCTCCTCCTCCTCCTCCGGTGCCGGACCCACCCGCGCCGGGCGAAGAGGCGGCGCCCGAAGTGCCGCCGCTCGGACCGCTGACCCGCCCTGCCGAGGAGGAGGGCCGGGACCGGGGCCGGCCGCCGGTCAAAACGCGCGAGGCCGAGAGGCCGCCGGCGCCGGCGGGCGACGAGCGGGTGGCCACCCCGTTTCGCAGTCGCGAGGAGTACCTCGAGCACCTCCACCGGCTCGCCGACCGGGCGCCGCGCGACGGCCGCCCGGTGCCGGACCTGATCACCGACAACGGTCTGGGTTTCCACGAGGTGCGCGACCTGCTCCGGTTCTTCGGCTGCAAGGTGGTCGCCTATCCGCTGCCCGAGGACGGCCAGCCCTCCTACTACCTCGAGCTCGAGGGCGAGAACTTCGAGATCGCCGTGCGCCGCGAGGGCTCGAGCCTGCTCAAGGGCTTCTCCAACCGGGCGCGCGATCTCACCGGGCATCCGACCTTCTGGGACGTGCTCGCCCGTGTGGGCGCCCGCCACCACCTCGACCCGTACCACGCGCGCATCGCCGCCGTCGTCCCGGAGCGGATCGACCGCTACTTCGTCCACGAGCAGCAGCGCGCCGTGGCCCGGGCGGGGCTCGCCCTGGAGAGCGTGCGCGCCACGCACGGACGTTTCCGGCGCACCCGCGTGGGCTGGCTGCTCGAGATCCACGCGGTCGAGCCGATCCGGGGCCAGGTCGTCCCCCTCCCGCCGGCGGAGGAGTAGCGGCAACCGCACGCCCCGCGGGCGCAGTCCGCCCGCGCCACCCGAGCGCGTGCACTTCACGCGCGCACCCGCACGCGCACCCCTTCGGTCGGCTGGTGCCTGTCATCGTCCTCGTGCTCGTGCTCGTGCTCGTGCTCGGCTTCTTCTGTCTCTTCCTCTTCCTCTTCTTCGTGTTTTTCTTCTTCCCTTCGTGGTCTTCGTGTTTGACACCACCGTGCCGACCCCGCTGGCCACCCGGATCCGCGATCCCCCCGCGCGCGTCACCTGCACGCTTCACCCGCACCCCCCAATCCGCGCCCCGCGAAGGCCTCCCATGCCCGCGTCGGAAACCGGAATTGCGGATCCGACAAGGAGTTTCGTTCTGCCTTCCGTTCGGGTATCCTCGGGCGTCCGGTCCTTCATGTACGAGACCGAGCACCATGCACGCAGCGCACACCTTGGTCTTGGCGGCGACCGTCCTCCTTGCTGCCGCCCTGGGCGGCTGTGCCTTGGCCACCGACCGTGAGGAGCGCGCCGTCGAGGAAATGCGCAGCGTGGAGCAGGCGTACCGGGAACGTCGCTCCGAGGCGCGCGCGCTGCCGGTGCTGGCCGAGACCGCCTCGCTCGCCGACTGTCTCGCCTATGCGGCGCTCCGCAACCCCGGCCTCGAAGCGGCGTTTTATCGCTGGCAGGCCGCCCTGATGCGGGTGCCCCAGGCCCGTTCGCTCCCGGAGCCGCGCCTGAGCTACGCCTACTTCATCCGCGAGGTCGAGACCCGCGTCGGCCCGCAGCGCCACAAGCTCGCGCTCGCCCAGGCGTTTCCCTGGTTCGACGTGCCGGAACGGCGCGGCGACGCGGCGCTCGCGGCGGCCGAAGCCGAGCGCAGGCAGTACGAGACGGCCCGGCGCAAGCTCTTCTTCGAGGTCCAGGACGCCTACCTCGACTGCTACTACCTCGGCCGTGCGATCGCACTCACGCGCACCAATGTCGAGCTGGTCACCTTTCTCGAGAGCGTCGCCCGCACGCGCTACCGGACCGACGCGGCCCGTCATGCCGACGTCGTCAAGGCGCAGCTCGAGCTCGCCACGCTCGAGGACCGGCTCCGGTCGCTGAGCGACCGGCTCCAACCTGCGCGCGCGCGGCTGAACGCCGTGCTGAACCGCCCCGCGGACGCGCCGCTTCCCGAGGTCGCGGCCGCGCCGCGCGAGATGATCGCGCTCACGGAACCGGAGCTCGTCGAGCGCCTCCGCCGCCACAATCCCGAGCTCGGCGCGCTCGCCGCCGTGGCCGAGCAGGAGAAGCAGACGGCCGCACTTGCCGCCCGGCGCTACTACCCCGACTTCAACCTCGGGCTGGAGCTCGTGGAGACCGGCAGCGCTCGCACCCCGGGCGTGCACGACAGCGGCAAGGATCCGCTGATCGTCATGCTGTCGTTCAGCCTGCCGCTGTGGTGGAACACGTATCGCGCCGCGGAGCGCGAAGCCGAGCTCCGCCACCTGTCGGCGCTCAAGCGGCGGGCCGACCGCGAGAACCGCCTCGTCGCCGAGCTGAAGCACGCGCTCTTCGCCTATCGCGACGCCGCGCGCCGGATCGAGCTCTACGAGAACTCCCTGATCCCCAAGGCCACCGAGTCGCTCCACGTCACCCAGCAGGCGTTCGCGGCGGGAACGTCGGCCTTCCTCGACCTGATCGAGGCGGAGCGGACGCGGCTCGGGTTCGAGCTCGAGCGGGAGCGCGCGCTCGCGGAGCAGCCGCGGCGGCTGGCGGAGATCGAGATGCTCGTCGGCGAGGACCTGCCGCGGGTGCCGGCCGGCGCGCAACCTGACCCGGAGGAGCCGCGGCCATGAAGCCGCTTGCGGTCGTACTGAAGTGGATCGCGCTCCTGGGGGGCACGCTCGCACTGCTCGCGGGGACATTCCTGCTCGGCTACTGCACCGGAGATCGCGGGGATGCGACCACGGGCGGGCATGCCTCCGTGTCGATGCCCGATCGCGCGCCGGCGGCCGCGCCCCCGCGCGCGCCAGTGTGGACCTGCTCCATGCACCCGCAGATCCGCCAGCCCGAGCCCGGCCAGTGTCCCATCTGCGGCATGGCGCTCGTCCTTGCCCGGGACCCGGCCGCCACGAAACCGGAGGGCGGGCCCATGCCGGAGCCGGGCAAGAAGTACGCCTGCGCCATGCTCTGCGTGCCGCCGCGGGACGAACCGGGGAAGTGCCCTGTCTGCGGCATGGAGCTGGTGGAGGTCGGCGGCAACGGTGGCGCCGGTGGCGAACGGCGGATCGCCATCTCCGAGACCGCGCGCCGGCTCGCAGAGATCCAGACGGCACCCGTGGAACGGAAGTTCGTCGCGGCCGACATCCGGATGGTGGGCAAGGTCGACTTCGACGAGACCACCAAGAGAACGATCAGCGCGTGGGTGCCCGGGAGGCTGGACCGCCTCTTCGCGGACTACACCGGGGTGCGGGTGCAGGCGGGCGACGAGATGGTGAGGCTCTTCAGCCCCGAGCTCATCTCCGCTCAGGAAGCGCTCCTGCAGGCCCTCGGAAGCATGGCCGAGGTCGAGAGAAGCGGGCTCGCCACGATCCGCGAAACCACCCGGAGCACGGTGGCGGCGGCGCGGGCCCGGCTCCGCAACCTGGGGCTCGCCGCCGAGCAAGTCGCCGATCTGGAGCGCGCCGGACATCCCTCCGACCACGTCATCCTCCGCGCCCCGATCAGCGGGGTCGTGGTGCACAAGAACGTCAAGGAGGGCATGTACGTCCAGACGGGGACCCCCCTTTACACGATCGCCGATCTCTCGATCGTGTGGGTCAAGCTCGACGCCTACGAGTCGGACCTCGCGTGGATCCGCTACGGACAGGAGGTGACGTTCACGACCGAGGCGGTTGCGGGCCGGGCGTTCACGGGACGGATCGCCTTCATCGACCCCGTCCTCGACGACCGCACGCGCACGGTGAAGGTGCGGGCCAACGTGCCGAACCCGGACGGTCTCCTCAAGCCCGACATGTTCGTGCGGGGCCGCGTGCAGTCCCGCATCGCGGCCGACGGCAAGGTCATGGATGCGGCGCTCGCCGGCAAGTGGATCAGCCCGCGCCATCCCGAGATCGTCAAGGACGAGCCGGGCATGTGCGACAAGTGCGGCATCGCGCTGGTGCGCGCCGAGGACCTCGGCTACGTGGCGGTCGATCCCGATCGCGCCCGGCCGCCGCTGGTGATCCCGGACTCGGCGCCGCTCATCACCGGCAAGCGGGCCGTGGTCTACGTCGAGGTCGAAGCGGGCGTGTTCGAGGGCCGCGAGGTCGTGCTCGGCCCGCGCGCCGGCGATCAATACCTGGTGCTCGCCGGGCTCGCGGAAGGCGAGCGGGTCGCGGTGAACGGCGCGTTCAAGATCGACAGTGCGGTGCAGATCCGCGCCGGACCGAGCATGATGAACCCGCCCGGCGAGGAGAAGCCGACCGCGGCAGGCGGCCCGCAGACGCACTGTCCGGTCATGGGCGGCGCGATCGTGCGCGACGTGTTCCTCGACCACGAGGGCAAGCGCATCTACTTCTGCTGTCCGCCCTGCATCGACAAGTTCAAGGCCGCGCCCGAGAAGTACCTCGCCGCGCTGCGCGCGGCCGGCGTCGTGCTCGAGGACGCGCCCCGGTAGGACCCGACGGCACCCGACCCGATGACGGACCCGGCCATGACCGACCGCCGCCCGAGCCCGCTCGACCGGCTGATCCGCTTCTGCCTCGAGCGCAAGCTCGTCGTGCTGCTGCTCGTGGTGGTGGCGGTCGCCTGGGGAGCGATGAGCGCCCCCTTCGACTGGGAGCTGGGCGGGCTCCCGCGCGATCCGGTGCCGGTGGACGCGATCCCCGATCTGGGCGAGAACCAGCAGATCGTCTTCACCGAGTGGGCGGGCCGCTCGCCCCGGGACGTGGAGGACCAGATCACCTACCCGCTCACCGCCGCACTCCTCGGGATCCCCGGCGTGCGGACGGTGCGGAGCACCTCTTACTTCGGGTTCTCCACGATCTACGTGATCTTCCAGGAAGAGGTCGAGTTCTACGGGTCGCGCTCCCGCGTGCTCGAGAAGCTGGCGAGTCTCGCCGCGGACACGCTGCCCGAGGGGGTCACGCCGCGCCTCGGGCCCGACGCCACCGCCCTCGGACAGATCTTCTGGTACACGCTGGAAGGCCGCGATCCCGAGCAGCGGCCCGCCGGCGGCTGGGATCCCCAGGAGCTGCGCGCCCTCCAGGACTGGTACGTGCGCTTCGAGCTCCAGGCCGCCGCAAGCGTGAGCGAGGTCGCGTCGGTGGGCGGCTTCGTCCAGGAGTACCAGATCGACGTGGATCCCGACGCGATGCGCGCCGCGGGCGTGCGCCTCGAGGAAGTGGTCGAGGCCGTCCGGATGTCCAACCGGGAAGTCGGCGCCCGCACCATCGAGGTGAACCGCGTGGAGTACGTCATCCGCGGGCTCGGCTTCGTCACGCAGCTCGCCGATCTCGAACGCGCCGTGATCACGGCCCGCGACGGCGTCCCCATCCACGTCAAGGACGTGGCCCGGGTGGCCCGGGGGCCGGCGCCGCGCCGGGGCGCCCTGGACAAGGACGGCGCCGAGGCGGTGGGCGGCGTGGTCGTCGTGCGCTACGGCGCCAATCCCCTCGCCGCGATCCGCAGCGTCAAGGCGAAGATCGCCCAGATCGCGCCGGGACTGCCCGAGAAGACGCTGCCCGACGGCACCCGGAGCAAGGTGACCGTGGTCCCCTTCTACGACCGGACCGGGCTGATCCACGAGACGCTGGGCACGCTGAACCGGGCGCTCCTCGAGGAGATCCTGGTCGCCATCCTCGTGGTCCTGGTCATGGTGCGCCACTTCCGCAGCTCCGTGCTCATCGCGGGACTGCTGCCGCTTGCCGTGCTCATCTGCTTCATCGCGATGAAGGCCTTCGGCGTGGACGCCAACGTCGTCGCCCTCTCCGGCATCGCCATCGCCATCGGCACCATGGTGGACATGGGAATCATCCTCACCGAGAACATCCTGCGGAAGCTCGAGGAGGCCGCGCCGCAAGCGAGCCGGCTCGAGGTCGTGTACGAGGCCAGCCGCGAGGTGGGCGGCGCCGTGCTCACGGCCATCGCCACCACCGTCGTGGGCTTCCTGCCCGTGTTCACGCTGGAAGCGGCGGAGGGGAAGCTCTTCCGGCCGCTCGCCTACACGAAGACGTTCGCGCTGATCGCGTCGGTGATCGTGGCGCTCGCCATCATCCCGGCCGCAAGTCACCTGCTGCTCGCCCGGCGCGTACGCCGCCGCCTCCTGCGGTCGGTGCTTGCGAGCGCGCTCCTGGCCGCGGGCGTCGGGCTCGCGCTGGGTCCCGGCTGGTGGCGCGCCGGCGCACTGCTCGTGCTCGCGGGCGCCTGGGGGCTCGCCGCGCCGTGGCTCGGAGAGCGGGTACGGCGCGCCGCGCCGTGGGCGACCAGCGCGGTGGCCGCCCTCGTGGTGGCCTGGATCCTGGCGGAGCACTGGCTCGTGCTCGGTCCGGAGCGGAGCCTCGGGTCGAACTTCGCCTTCGTGGTGGCGGTGCTGGGAGGCGTGCTGCTGTTCTTCCAGGTGTTCGAGAGGAGCTACCCCGCGCTGCTCCGGCTCTGCCTCCGTTTCAAGCCGGTCTTCCTCGCCGTGCCGATCGCGCTGCTCGTGTTCGGGGCGGTGATCTGGCTCGGTCTGGATCGCATGTTCGGCTGGCTGCCGGAGGGCATTCGAACGGCGGGACCGGTGGCGCGGCTCGCCGCGCGGTTTCCGGGGCTCGGCAAGGAGTTCATGCCCGACCTCGACGAGGGCTCGTTCCTCTACATGCCGAGCACCATGCCGCATGCCTCGATCGGCGAGGCGCTCGACGTGCTCCGCAAGCAGGACCTCCGCTTCCGGTCGATCCCGGAAATCGCCGAGGTGGTGGGCAAGATCGGCCGCGTGGAAAGCGCCCTCGATCCCGCCCCCATCTCCATGGTCGAGACGATCCTCAACTACCGCCCGGAGTTCGTGACCGACCGGGCGGGCAACCGCGTGCGCTTCCGGTTCGCTCCGGGCGAGACGGATCTGTTCCGCGACGAGGCGGGTCAGCCCCTGCCGGCACCGGACGGCGGGCCCTACCGGGTGCGCGGTCGGTTCGCGCGCGACGGGCAGGGCCGCCTCATCCCGGACGCCGCGGGCCGCCCGTTCCGGCAGTGGCGGCCGCCGCTCGATCCGGCGCTCAACGCGGGGCGCGCCGCGTGGCCGGGCATCCGCCGGCCCGACGACATCTGGCAGGAAATCGTGCGCGCGGGCGAGATCCTCGGCAGCACGTCGGCCCCGAAGCTGCAGCCGATCCGCACGCGCCTGGTCATGCTCCAGAGCGGCATGCGGGCCCCCATGGGCATCAAGGTGAAGGGACCGGATCTCGAGACGATCGAACGCGTCGGGCTCGCCCTGGAGGCGGCGCTCCAGGAGGTTCCTGGCGTGAATCCGGCGGCGGTCATCGCCGACCGGATCATCGGCAAGCCGTATCTCGAGATCGCGATCGACCGGGACGCGATCGCGCGCCACGGCATCCCGCTGGCCCGCGTCCACGAGGTGATCGAGGTCGCGATCGGCGGCAAGCGCATCACCACCACGGTCGAGGGCCGCGAACGCTACCCGGTGCGCGTCCGCTACCTGCGGGAGCTCCGCGACCGCATGGAGGCGCTGGACCGCATCCTCGTTGCGGCGCCCGGCGGCGCGCAGATCCCGCTCGCGCAGCTGGCCGAGATTCGCTACGTGCGGGGACCGCAGGCGATCAAGAGCGAGGACGGCCGGCTGGTGGGCTACGTGCTGTTCGACCGGCAACCGGACCGGGCGGAGGTCGAGGTGGTGGAGGCGGCCCGGGCCCACATCCAGATGAAGATCGACCACGGCCAGCTCGAGATCCCGCCCGGGGTGAGCTACGCGTTCGCCGGCACGTACGAGAACCAGGTGCGCGCTGAGGAGAAGCTCCGGATCGTGCTGCCGCTCGCGCTCCTGGTCATCTTCCTGGTCCTGTACCTCCATTTCCGCGCCGTCTCCACCACGCTGCTGATCTTCTCGGGCGTTGCGGTGGCATGGGCCGGCGGGTTCATTCTTCTCTGGCTCTACGCACAGCCCTGGTTCCTCGATGTGACGCTGTTCGGCACGAATCTCCGGGATCTCTTCCAGGTGCGCCCCTTCAACCTCAGCGTGGCCGTGTGGGTGGGATTCCTCGCGCTGTTCGGCATCGCCACCGACGACGGTGTCGTCATGGGCACCTACCTCGATCAATCGTTCCGCCGCCAGCGGCCGCGAACCGTGGCCGGCATCCGCGCGGCGGTGGTGGCGGCCGGAACCCGCCGCATCCGACCGTGTCTGATGACCACCGCCACGACCGTGCTGGCGCTGCTCCCGGTGCTGACCTCCACCGGGCGCGGCGCGGACATCATGGTGCCGATGGCGATCCCCTCCATCGGTGGGATGCTCTTCGCGATCATCACCCTGTTCGTGGTGCCCGTGCTCTACTGCGCCATCGAGGAGGCACGCCTCGCTCTGGCCCGCCCCGGGGCGCCGGCCGCGGACTGAGCAAGCCGCCCCCCCGCGGGCGCCGCCCGCCCGCGCCACGCCAGCGCGTGCATTTCACGCGCGCACCCGCACGCGCACCCGCACGCTCACCCCTTCACTCGCCTCTCTTTCTTCTTCGTGCTCTGCGTGTCTCCTTCGTGCTCTTCGTGACCCTCTTCTTCTTCTTGGCTGCCCGCGGCAACGAAAAAGGGGCCGGCGCGATGCGCCGGCCCCCGCCGGAATGCGGCCCTCCGTCTACTTCGCGCCGAACACCTTGCCGTAGCGGTAGTAGACCTCGAGGCACATCGTCAGGATCGCCGTCGCGTAGACCCGGCCGCCGTCCTCGCCCCAGGGGCCGACCGGATCCCAGGAGCCCTTCTCGCAGCCGTCCTTTCGCTGGTGGTCGATGATGGCCGCCTTCATGGCCCGGTTCCACTTCTGCCACGGCGGCCCGCCCACCTGGAACATCGCCAGAGTGCCATAGTACCAGTAGTACTGGTCGATCGAGCCGTCGCCCTCGTTCCAGTTCGGCAGCCGCTCCAGGCACAGCTTGGTGCCCTGCTGGATCGGCCGCGACTTCGCGGGGTCCTCGTCCAGGAAGACGCGCGTCAGCATCGCCACCGCCGTGATCGCCTCGCTCCGGGAGCGCGGCCACTTGTCCTCGCGGCCCGGCGCGCGGACGGGGCTCACCCCGGCCTGCACATAGCCGCACCGGCCGGTCGCCGGATCGGTCATCTGATCGAGCCACACCCGCGCCCCCTCGAGCGTGCTCTGCGGCACGTCGAAACCGGCCATCCGCGCACTCTTCAGCGCCATGACCACCCAGCCCGTCACCGACGTGTCGTTGTCGCCGGGCTGCACCGTGTAGCGCCAGGCGAGCTTGCCGGTCCCCGAGGGGTTGGGGTTCTGCGCCTTGTAGAGGAATCCGAGCCCCTTCTCCACCGCGGGGCGCAGCAGCGGACTGCCGGTCATGCCGTAGGCCTCCGCCATCGCGAGCGTGCAGCAGGCGTGCGAGTACATGAAGTGGCCGGTCTGGATGCCGAAGCAGCCCTCGGGATCCTGGATGCGGCGGAGGTACTTGATGGCATCGCCGAGCGTCTTGCGGTACTGCCCGACCTGGTGCGTGTAGCCGGCTCCGAGGAAGGCGAGGAGCGCGAGACCTGTGACACCCGGATCGTAGAGGGGATACCCCCTGCCCTCGCAGATGCTGCCCCTTTCCTGGCACTGCTCCTGGAAGCCGTCGGCGTCCCAGCAGCCCTCCTCCGGCGTCTGGTGCCGGGCGAGCCACTCCAGGCCGCGGTCCACGGTCTGCGCCGTGCTCTCGCCTCCGATGCGGACGAACCGGTCAGGCCCCCGGTTCGGACGCCCGCCGAATCCGCCGCCAACGCTGCCACCCAGGCCGAGAACCGCATTGGTCTGCTTGCCCTCGTAGGGCTGATCCATCGGGGAGTCTTCCTCCGACTCGTTCTCAGCCGGCTGGACGTCTTCCGTGACCGGCTCAACCTCGGGTTCCGGAAGCGGCACGTCCTCCGGCTCTTCCTGCTCGATCTCCGGCTCGGGCTCGTCGATGAGCTCGTCTGGCTGCTCCCGATCCAGTTTCGCCGTGACCTTCTCTGCGGGATCGGACACGATGTCGGCAAAGCTCAGGTTGCCGAGCACCAGGAAAGCCACGAGGTGGATCACGAGCGAGATCATGAACCACGGCGTCTTCTTCAGCTGTTCGTAGAGAACCTCGTTGAAGTCCGCCTGGGGCGGCTGCCAGTGAGCCTCCCCCACGGACTCGATGTCTTGTGGGCGCATCATGGTCGGTTCCTCTCCGTGAAGGGAGGGCAAACGCAAGGGCTTGTCTTGCTTGCCGCGCTTCCGGCTCTCGGCCCCCGGTCCGTCCGGGCCTCGAGCTCTGAGCCACAACCCGCTCTCGAGCGCCTCGAGATCGAATGAACGGCACCAGGAACGAGGGGGGCGAGGAGGAGGTTCATGGCAACAGGAGCAGGGGGCAGACCCCAGTCGGCCTCACTAG
>JAFGQW010000379.1 GCA_016935485.1 Planctomycetota bacterium
CTTCGTGCGCCAGCACTACCACTATGGCTGCGGCGCCTGGCAATTCCACCGGATCCGGGCCGAGCGCGGCGCGCAGCGGATCCGGCTCGAGCCGTTTCGCTTCTACTCGGACCTGGTCCGGGCCGCCTTCCGGCGCCAGCCGCGCCGGCGGCCCTTCACGATCGCGGCCTTGCTGGTGCTGTCCCAGGTCGCCAACGCCGCCGGCTTCTTCCTGGAGCGGGCCGGCGGATCGCGAACCGGCCCGACGTGACGGCGGCGCGGTCGCGGCGCCGCAGCGGGGCCGGCCGGAACTCGCGCGAGCGCGGCCCGCCGGTAAGCCGATGAAGAAACCGCGCGCGGCCCTGGCCCGCTGCTTCGCGCGGCTACGGCCCGCCGCCGCCGCGTCCGGCGGCGCGAACCTGCGCCCGGCGGAGGACACTCTCCGCACGCCGGCAGGGAAGGAACGATGAGCACGGCAGAGCACCCCTCTCCCGCCTTCACCCTGCCGCCGGTCCCGCGGGTCACCGTCATCGTGCCGGTGTTCAACGACGCCCGCGGATTGCACGCGTGCCTCGCGGCGCTCGCGGCGCAGACCTACGCGCCATCCCGGCGGGAAGTCGTGGTGGTCGACAACGGCTCGACCGATGATGTCGCGGCGGTCGTGGCGCGGTTCGCCGGGATGCGCAAGGTCGACGAGCACCGCCCCGGCTCGTATGCGGCGCGCAACCGCGGCATCGCGAGCGCGGAGGGCGACGTGCTCGCCTTCACCGACGCGGACTGCCTGCCGCGGCCGGACTGGATCGAGCGCGGGATCGCGCGGCTCAAGGAAAGCGGCCCGCACGCGATCCTCGGTGGCCGGGTGGAGGTGTTCCCGAGCGACCGCGAGCACGCCACCGCCGTGGAGCTCTACGAGATGGCCACCGCCCTGCGCCAGCAGGAGTACGTGGAGCGAGGCGGTTTCGCGGCAACCGCGAACCTCTTCGTCCCGCGCGCTGTGTTCGCCGAGGTCGGCAGCTTCGAGGACAGCGTCCAGTCGGGCGGCGACGTGGAGTGGGGACAGCGCGCCGCGGCGGCCGGATACCGCCTTGGCTACGCCGCCGACGTCCGCGTCCGCCATCCGGCACGCGCCACCCTGCGGGAGCTCCGCCGCAGGACCTGCCGCATCATCGGCGGGGTGCACGCGCTCGGGCGGACGAAGCGGTGTCGTTTCCTCGGCATCGACCGCAACGCGCTGCTCGACCTCGTGCCGCCGCTGCGCCACGCGCGGGTGGTCTGGCGCCACCCCGAGCTTCGCACCTTCGGGGAGCGGCTCCGGGTGATCGCGATCCTGATCGTGGTGCGCTACCTCGAGGCTTGGGAGCGCTGGCGGCTGCGCTGCGGCGGCACGCCGCAGCGCTGACCGTACACCGCGCCCGGATCGCAGCAGACGGCACCGGCGCCGCCCTCTGCGCGCGGGGCTTCAGCCGTTCTTCTTCCCGACGATCCGCGGCGCCAGCGTCATCATGTCGCCCAGCACCCGTCGGCCCCCGGGCAGGACAAGCCAGACGGCGGGATAGACCCCGGCGAAGGTGACGGCGTCCAGCGCGAGGCGCCCGGCGAGCGGCGCCTCGGGCACCAGCACGAGCCGCGCCAGGTAGAGCAGCGCGCCGGCTCCGATGGCGGCGGCCGCCGTCCGGCCGATCACGCGGAGAAACGGCAGGAAGCGGAGCGGCGTGCCCTGGAAGCAGTAGGCCACGCCCGGCAGGCGGAGCAGCACCACGGCGATGCTGAAGGCGGCAGCCACGCCGAGCGTGCCCCACGAGATCCCGATGAGGAACGCGACCGCCTGCACGACGGAGCTGAACGCGACCCACCGGAACTGCCGCCCCGTGTGCCCCCAGGAGACGTAGACCCAGCCCGTGGCGACGTCGAAGGTGCTCATCAGGGCCGCCGGAGCCAGCACGCGATACACCGGCACAACGCCCGTCCAGACCGGCCCCAGCACGACCAGGACCAGCTCCTCGGCGGCGACGAACAGAAAGACCACCAGCGGCATCCCGAAGAAGACGAGCACCTGCACGCCGGCGTGGAGGAACGCACGGTAGCGCGGCGGATCGTGCTGCAGGCGGCTCAGCGCGGCAGCCGCCACGCCGGTGAGCGGCTCGCTCAGCTGCTGCACGGGCAGCAGCAGGAGCTGCCATGCCTTGCTGTAGATCCCGAGGGCGTCGGCGCCGCAGGAGCGCCCCACCAGCATCTTGTCCAGGCTGCGGGAGGCATACTGCAGCAGCCCCTTGCCGCTCAGGTACCCGCCGAAGACCAGCATGGGCCGCACGCCGGAGCGCCTGACGGGCCGACCCGGCCGCCATGGACACAGGAGCCAGACGCCCGCCAGGTTGACGAACGCCATCACCACCTGCAGCACCACGAGCGACCAGTACCGCGCGCCGGCGGCGGCGGCCGCGACCGCGGCCGCGGCGCCGAGGAAGAGGCTCGCGACCTCGAGGCCGGCCAGCGGCGGGAAGCGCATGCCGCGCCGGAGCAGCGCCTGGTGCTGGACGGCGAGGCCGCCGGCGAGGATCGTCGACGCGAGGATCACGGTCACGGCGACCATCGCCGGCTCGTTGTA
>JAFGQW010000380.1 GCA_016935485.1 Planctomycetota bacterium
ATCTCTGATTCGAACCGGCTTTCCGCCACACGAACCCGAACAAGAATCTCGCGGCGAAACCCGGGAAGTTATTCCTGCGCGGGCCCTAACGGGCGGCGCCCCCTTGGTGGCGCGCTGCGCCCACGGCTTGCGGACGCCTCTCCCGCGGGCGCGGCGCCCCCGGCGCCGGTCCGCGTTCGAACCGCGCCCGCCGCGGCCCCGTTCGGTGGACCCGCCGGGCCGCGCCGCCGTTCCCGGTGGTTGAGCTGCGCCCGGCGCACCGGTAACATGGCCTCCGGCGCGAACAGGGAAGGCCTGCCCGCGCCCGAAGCGTGACTCGAACCCAGGAGGGAGGAAAGCTGCCCATGAAACGGACGTACGGCGTGCTCGTGGGTCTGCTCGCAGGGCTTGCGGTGCTGGTCGGCGGATGCGATTCCGGCCAGGGCCGCCGCGACGAGATCGACAAGCTCCACCGGGAGCTGGCGGAGATGAAGAAGGAGATGGAGGCGCTCAAGCAGATCCAGGCCGATTTCGCCATGCCGCTGGACAACCTGGAGGCGATCCTGAAGGAGGTGCGGCGCGAGCTGGGCCGCAACGGCGATGCGATCGCCGGGCTCCGGGACCACGTGACCCTGACGGTGCGCTCGTTTGCCGCCGACACGAAGAACGACGCGGCGGTCGCGCTCGGCGAGGTGGGGTCGGACCGGGAGGCGCTGGTCGCCAAGCTGAAGGAGCTCGGCGTGGCGCTGGACGCCGAGGCCGGGACGCTCACCCTGGAGGGGGTGGTCGCCATTCCCGCCGGCGCGCTCGAGTTCGTGTGCGTGGCCGAGGGCGGCAAGGCGCACGAATCGCTGTTCGTGCTCGCGGCCGAGCCGCGCGCGCTGCACGCCGGTCTGCTCGCGCTGGACCTCGAGCCGGGCCTCCCCGGGCGATTCGCCGGCGACCAGCCGATCGCCCCGGTCGGGCCGAGGGTGTTTCTCTACGCGACCTGGACCGAGGACGGCAAGGAGGTCACCCACCGCGTGGAGGACCTGATCATCGATCTGAAGACCCAGGCGCCGCTCAAGCGCGGCGGCTTCGTCTACCACGGCTCGCGCCACCAGGTGAACGCCGTGACCGGCAAGCGCTTCTACGCGCCCGACGTGACGCGGGACCTCGTGGCCGTGTGGAACAGCCCGAACGTCGTCCTGGATCTCGACACGCCGGAAGCGGCGTGGGACGACGCCTACGTGGCGAACAGCGAGCGGATGCCGCCCAAGGGGACGCCGGTCAAGGTCGTGGTGCGCCTGAAGGAGCTGTAGGGGTGTCCGGATCGATCGACGTGGCCGGGCGCGTCCAGTCGGTGGCCCGCCGCGCCACCTGGCAGCGGCGCGCCGAGTGGCTCGCCGACGGCCTTCGTCTCGGCGCCGCGTGCGGCGTCGCCGCGGTGGCCTGGCGGGCGCTGGTCGATCCCGGATTCGCCTGGGCGCCGGTGGCGGCGATGGCGCTGGCGGCCGGGCTGGTGCCGTTTGCGGTCTACGGGCTGAGCCGGCGGGTGCAGCCGCTCGCGGCGGCCTGGCTGCTCGATCGGCGGCTCGGGGCGGAGGGCCGCATTGCCACGCTGTTCGAGGCCGGTCTCGCCGGTCGCTTCGCGCCCTGCCTCGAGCGCGAGGCGGCGGCGTTGCTCGCCGCGCCGTGGCGGCCGTCGTGGCGCGGCGTTGGACGCCGGCTGGGCGGCGCGGCGGGGCTGGCGGGGGTGGCGGTCCTGGTGCTGCTGCTGGCGTCGCCGCCCGTCGCCTCGACGGTGCGCCCGCTGTCGGCGGCCGAGGAGGCGCTCCGGCTGCAGGAGGCGGCCGCGCGGTTTGCCGCCGCGCTGGCCGCCGCGGGCCATCCGGTCCTCGCAGAGCGGCTCGACCGGCAGGCCGCTGCGCTCGCCGCCGGGGATGCGGACCCGGAGGAGGCTGCGCGCGTGATGCGCGCCCTCGAGGACCGCTTCCAGGTCGAGGGGTGGATCGTGTCGCTCCGGCGGGTGCTGGGGGAGTCGGCGGCCGGCCGGGAGCTCCGGGCGACGCTGCTCGGCGAGGCGGCGGGCGACGGGGTGGCGACCACGGGGGGCAGCGCGGACGAGAAGGCGAGCCGGCTCGAGGAGGCGGCGGCGCTTCCCGGGCTTCCCGAGGCGCTGCGCCGGCAGCTCGCCCGGGTGCTCGCGGCGGCCCGCGGCGGCGATGACGCCGGATTCGAGGCGGCGGGCCGTGCGGTGCAGGAGCTTCTGGGGCCGGAGGTGCCGGCCGAGGTGCTGGCCGGATCGGCGGAGATCCTCGCGGCGCTCGGCGCCGGGGCGCGCAGCGCGGGCGAGGCGGCTGCCGGGTCGCCGGGAGGAGGCCCGGCGCCGCGGGGGAGCGGCCCGGGCGCCGCTGCGGAGAGGGCTGGAAGCGGCGCGGATCCTGCTGTACGAGGAGGGATCGAGTCCGATCCCGTCTTCGACCCGAACCTCAGGCGGGTCATCCGGCGCTACTTCGACCGGGACTGAGCCCCCGGGGGAGCGGGACGGCTCGGGAGACTTCCCATGAGCGAGGCGGGGCGGATCGGCGTGTGGATCGTCGGTGCGCGGGGGAGCGTGGCGCTGTGCACCCTGGCGGGGGCGGCCGCGCTGAGAGCGGGTCTGATCGAGCCGACCGGCATGGTCTCCGAGCTGGAGGCCTTCCGGCCGCTCAGGCTCGCCGATCCGGGCCGATTCGTGTTCGGCGGCCACGAGATCCGGCCCGGCGACCTGGTCACGGCGGCCGCCCGGTTCCACCGGCGGACGGGCGTTCTCCACCCCGATATCCTTCGCCGCGTGCGGGCGGCGCTCCGGCGCGCCGACGCGCGGATCCGGCCGGGCTTCACGCTCGACCGGGCGGCGGGCGCGCCCAAGGTGGCGGCCGGCGTGCACGTGGGACGCGGGGTATCGCCCCGCGCGCTGGTCGATCGGGTCCGGCGGGATCTTCGGGCGTTTCAGGGTGCGGAACGGCTTGAGCGCGTGATCGTGGTCCATCTCGCCACCACCGAAGGGGTTGCGAGCGAGCGCGTGAGCCGCCTGGATTGGCGCGGCTTCGAGCGGCGGCTCGCCGGGCGCACGGCCGCCGGGTTCACGGCGAGCCTCCTCTACGGGTGGGCGGCGCTGAGCGAGCGCATGCCCTTCATCAACTTCACCCCCTCGCCCGGCGCGGAGCATCCGGCGCTCGCCGAGCTGGCCGCCGCGCAGGGCGTGCCAGTGGCGGGCAACGACGGCAAGACCGGCGAGACGCTGGTGAAGACCGTGCTCGCGCCGATGTTCCTGTGCCGCAATCTGAAGCTTCGCACCTGGTTCGGCTACAACCTGCTCGGCAACGACGATGGCGCGGCGCTGGCCGATCCGCGCCGGTGCGCCTCGAAGCTCAAGACCAAGGATGCCGCGCTGACCCGGATGGTGCAGGATCCGGAGCTGCGCTCGAAGGTGACGATCGATTTCGCGCCGAGTCTTGACGACTGGAAGACGGCGTGGGACTTCATCCACTTCGAGGGCTTCCTGGGGACGCGGATGAGTCTGCAGTTCTGCTGGCAGGCCTCCGACAGCGCGCTCGCCGCGCCGCTGGTGCTGGATCTGGTGCGGTTCACGGAGCGGAGCGCCCGCCTGGGGGAGTCCGGGCCGCTCACGCATCTCGGGAGCTTCTTCAAGGCGCCGCTCGGGGTGAGCGAGCCGGATTTCCACCGGCAGTTCGCGCGCCTTCTCGCCTATGCCGGAGCCGGCGGGGCCTGAGAGCGCGGGTGGGTGCGCGCGTCGTCAGGCGGGTCGGAAGAGCCCTCTCAGCTCGCGGAGGAATCCGCGCTGGAACAGGCTGAGGAGTCCCACGTAGAGGTAGCCGCACTGGAAGATGAGGAGGAAGAAGACGAGCGCGAACAGGCCGCGGGACACGGCGAAGTAGAGGATGTAGGCGAAGTAGGCCGCCATCGAGAGCTCGAGGAGGGGGAGCATCGTCCGGACGCCGCGGTAGCGCTTGGCGAGCCAGTCGCCGGAGCGCTCGTGCACGGCGTGCTTCGGGGTGCGCGTGAAGGGGCTGTCGATGCCGAGGAAGCCCTCGAGGACCGCCTTGGTGTTGTTGAGGCACATCCCGATGCCCACGGCGAGCAGTGCGGGCAGGAACCGGAAGCGGTCGGCGAGCGGCCGGTGGATCTCCTGCTGGCTGAACACGTAGAAGTAGCAGACACCCACGAAGGCCGTGAGGAAGAGACACACGTCGTAGGCGATCTCCATCGCCCCGACCTCGAAACCGGCCCGCGCTTTCACCGCGGGCAGCATCAGCAGGCTGAGGCACACCATCAGCGGGTAGCCCACGTTGGCGGTCAGGTGGAAGGTGGCCTCGAGCTTGACCCGCAGCGGGAAGGCGCTCTTCCAGATGAGCGGCAGCAGCTTCTTCATGGTCTGCGCCGAGCCCTTGGCCCAGCGGAACTGCTGCGACTTGAAGGCGTTCATGTCGACCGGCACCTCGGCCGGGGAAACCACGTCCTTCAAGAACACGAAGCGCCAGCCCTTGAGCTGGGCGCGGTAGCTCAGGTCCAGGTCCTCGGTGAGCGTGTCGTGCTGCCAGCCGCCGGCGTCCGCGATGGCCGACCGCCGCCAGATGCCGCCGGTGCCGTTGAAGTTGAAGAAGCGGCCGGAGCGGTTCCGGGCGGTGTGCTCCACGACGAAGTGGCCGTCGAGGTAGATCGACTGCACCTGGGTGAGCAGCGAGAAGCGGCGGTTGATGTGGCCCCAGCGGGTCTGCACCATGCCGACCCCGGGATCCGCGAAGTAGTGGATGGTGCGCTGGAGCATGTCGGGCTGCGGCACGAAGTCGGCGTCGAAGATGGCGACGAACTCGCCACGCGCCTGGCCGAGCCCGTTCTCGAGGGCTCCGGCCTTGAAACCGCTGCGGACCTCGCGATGGATGTGCACGGCGTCGAAGCCCTCCGCCCGGAGCGCGCCGACGCGGGCGGCGACGATGTCGGTGGTTTCGTCGGTCGAATCGTCCAGGACCTGGATCTCGAGCTTGTCGCGCGGATAATCGAGCGCGGCCACCGCGTCGATCAGGCGCTCGGCGACGTACATCTCGTTGAAGAGCGGCAGCTGCACCGTGACCCGCGGCAGCGCCTCGAAGCAGCGGGCGGGCGGCGGATCGTTCTGCCGGGCCCGGCGGTAGAGGTAGATCAGATGGAGCCGGTGTGCACCGTAGACCGCCAGGATGGAGAGAACGGTCAGATAGGCATACAGCCCCGCGTCCATGAGGCCCATGGGTCGCTCGGTTCCTTCCGCCGAAACCCGGATCCGCGATGCCCGCACCGGAGGGCCGCTGTTCAGGTCGAAGTCCCGTGCAAGCAAGGATGTATGGAGTGGTGATGATAATCGGCTGAGGTCTCGAGTCAAGGGGCTGGAGAGGCGCCCGCGGGAGGCGGCGGCGTGCGGGCGGGCGCCCGCGGTTCTCGGCCAAGCTCGCGGATGATAACGGGTTATGTCAGCGTGACCGAGCTTTCGGCGTTCGACTACGCGCTGCCGGCCGACCGCATCGCGCAGGAGCCGGCGGCGACGCGAGACGGCTCGTGGCTGCTGGTACTCTGCCGCCGGACTGGCCGGCGGGCGCATGCCAGGTTCCAGGAGATCGGGGCGTGGCTCGAGGCTGGCGATCTGCTGGTCGTGAACGACACGCGGGTCTTGCCGGCACGCGTGGCGGCGCGCCGGCGGACGGGCGCGCGCCTCGACATGGTGCTGGTGCGCGAGGTCGCGCCGGGCCGCTGGAGCGCGCTGGTGCAGGGGGCGCGGCGCGTGAAGTCGGGCGAGACCGTGCTGGCCGGCGGCGGCGGGCAGGCGGTCGTGCTGCGGCGCCGCCCGGATCCGGACGCGCCGTGGGAGGTCGACTTCGGCGGCGCGCCGGTGGCGGAGTTTCTCGCGCGCGAGGGCCGCGCGCCGCTGCCGCCCTACATCGCGCGGGATGCCGTGCAGGACGCGCGCGACGGCCTCGATCGCGAGCGCTACCAGACGGTGTTCGCGCGCCGGCCCGGGGCCATCGCGGCGCCGACGGCCGGACTGCACTTCACGTCCGCGCTGCTCGAGGCGCTCGCGGCGCGCGGCGTCGAGCGTACCACGGTGACGCTCCACGTCGGGCCGGGCACGTTTCTGCCGGTGCGCTGCGCGCGCCTCGAGGACCACCGCATGCACGCCGAGCTGTTCGAGGTGAGCGTGGCGGCGGTGGCGGCCGTGGAGCGGGCGCGTGCGCGCGGCGGGCGCGTGATCCCGGTGGGCACCACCAGCCTGCGGGCGCTGGAGGCGGCGGCGGATCCGGCGGGCCGGCTCGCGCCGGCGCGGGGCTGGACCGATCTGTTCGTCCGGCCCGGCTACGCGTTCCGCGTCGCCGACGGCCTGATCACCAACTTCCACCTGCCGCGGAGCACGCTGCTGCTGCTGGTGTCCGCCCTCGCGGGCGCCGAGCTCATCCGGGAGGCCTATGCCGAGGCGATCGCGATGAACTACCGTTTCTACAGCTATGGCGACGCGATGCTGATCCTGTAGGAGGTGCGTCCGTGGTGGGCATTCCGCGCGAGGTTCTGGCCGAGATCGAGCGCCTGCGGCGCGAGATCCGCCGCCACGATCACGCCTACCACGTGCTCGATCGGCCGGAGATTCCCGACGCGGAGTACGACCGGCTGTTCCGGAGGCTGCGCGAGCTCGAGGAGGCGCACCCCGGGTCGGTCACGCCCGATTCGCCGACGCAGCGCGTCGGCGCGCGGCCGGCGGAGGCGTTCGGGGTCGTGCGGCACCGGCGGCGGATGCTGAGCCTTGCCAATGCTGCGGATGCGGGCGAGATGGAGGAGTGGTACCGGCGGCTCTTCACGCATTTCGGGCGCGAGCCCGGGACGCTGGCGCTCACGGTCGGGCCGAAGGTCGACGGCGTGGCGGTGGAGCTCGTCTACGAGGCGGGGCGGCTGGTGAGCGGTTCGACGCGCGGCGACGGCGAGCAGGGCGAGGACATCACCGCGAACCTCAGGACCGTGAAGAGCATCCCGCTCACGCTCGGCGTCGCGCCCGGCGCGCCGGTGCCCGAGCTGCTCGAGGTGCGGGGCGAGGTCTACCTGCCGCGGGCGCGCTTCGAGGCGCTGAACCGGGAGCTGGCGGCGGCCGGGGAGAAGCCTTACGCCAACCCGCGGAACCTCGCCGCCGGGAGCCTGAAGCAGCTCGATCCGCGGGTCACGGCGGCGCGCCCGCTCGACATCTTCATCTACGGCGTGGGCGAGACGCGCGGATTCGAGCACCCGACGGACTTCGAACAGATGCAGGCGCTCCGGGAGCTGGGGCTGAAGATCCTCGATCGGTTGGAACGGGTCGAGGGGCTCGAGGCGGCGCTGGCGTACTTCGGCGCGCTCGAGGGCGAGCGCGACGCGCTGGCGTACGAGGCCGACGGCGTGGTCGTCAAGGTCGACGATCTCCAGCTTCGCGAGGCGCTGGGCGAGCGTGCCCGGAGTCCGCGCTGGGCCGTGGCCTTCAAGTTCAAGCCCCGCGAGGCGGTCACCCGGCTGCTCGACATTTTCGTGTCGGTGGGCCGGACCGGTGCGCTCACCCCGGTGGCCCGGCTGGAGCCGGTCGAGGTCGGCGGGGTGACCATCCGCTCCGCGAGCCTCCACAACGCCGACGAGATCGCGCGGCTCGACGTGCGGATCGGCGATGTCGTGGTGGTGGAGCGGGCCGGCGACGTGATCCCGAAGGTGACGGGCGTGGTCCGGGAGCGCCGCACGGGCGAGGAGCAGCCCTTCACGATGCCGGATTGCTGTCCGATGTGCGGCACGCCGGTGGTCGAGGACACTGAGCAGGTGGTCGTGCGGTGTCCCAATCGCGCGTGTCCGGCGCAGAGCGCGGGCCTGCTGCTCCACTACGCGGGGCGCGGGGCGATGGATATCGAGGGGGTGGGGGAGAAGCTCGTCGAGAAGCTCCTCGAGACGGAGATGGTGCGGGATCCGGCGGACCTCTACCGCCTGGATGCGGCGCGGCTGGCCGCGCTGCCCGGATACGGGGAGAAATCGGCGGCGAGTCTCCTCGCGGCGATCGAGGCGACGCGCCGCCCGCCGCTCGGGCGGTTTCTCTACGCGCTCGGCATCCGGCACGTCGGCGAGCCGGTGGCGGAGATCCTCGCGGCGGAGTTCGGGACGCTCGAGAAGCTCCGCGGCGCCGGCGTCGAGGCGCTCGAGGCGGTGGACGGCGTCGGTCCGAAGGTGGCCGAGAGCGTCGTCGACTACTTCGCGGCGGCCGAGTCCGCGGCGCTCGTGGACCAGCTGCTCGCGGCGGGCGTCGAGCCGCAGCCGGCCCCTCCGAAGACGGCGGGCCCCTTCACCGGGCTCACCTTCGTGTTCACCGGCACGCTCGAGGCGATGCCGCGGAGCGCCGCCGAGAAGCGGGTGAAGGCGCTCGGGGGCAAAGCCACCTCCAGCGTGAGTCAGGCCACCACCTACCTCGTGCAGGGCGGAAAGCCCGGGAAGAAGGCCGCCCAGGCGGCCGCGCTCGGCGTCAGGGTGCTCGGCGAGGCCGCGTTCCTCGCGCTGCTCGC
>JAFGQW010000381.1 GCA_016935485.1 Planctomycetota bacterium
TCGAGCAGCACGTAGCTCTCCTTGTGCGCCGAGATCTCCGCGTAGATCGAGCGCGCCACGATGTCGCGCGGCGCCAGATCCGCGCGGGAGTCGTAGCGCGCCATGAAGTACTCGCCGCGCAGGTTGCGCAGCTTGGCGCCCTCGCCGCGCACGGCTTCCGTGATCAGGAATCCCGGCGCGCTCACGTGATGGAGCGTCGTGGGGTGGAACTGCACGTACTCCATGTTGATGCAGCGGGCGCCGGCCCGGTAGGCCATCGCAAAGCCATCGCCGGTGGCGCCGGTCGGGTTGGTGCTGTGGAGATAGATGTGGCCCATGCCGCCGGTCGCGAGCACCGTCTTCGGCGCGAGCACGGTGAGCACCCGGCCGGTTCTGAGTTCGAGCACGTACGCGCCGACGGCGCGCAGCGGCTGGTAGATGTCGAGGGGATCGGTGCTGTGGTGGGGCAGGGTGGTGATGTCGACCGCCATGTGGCCCGGCAGCAAGCGAATGCGGCGGTGCGCCTTCATCGCCTTGATGCAGGCCACATGGATCGCGTAGCCGGTGCGGTCCTCCTTGAAGTAGATGCGCCGCCGCGAGTGCGCCGCCTCGGCGGTGTGCAGGATTCGCCCCCGCTTGTCGCGCGAGAAGGGCACTTTCAGGCGATTGACGAGGAAGGTATCGACCTGGCGAGGCCCCTCCTCGCAGAAGATCCGCACCGCGTGCGGGTTGTTGAGCTCGGCGCCGGCGCGCATGACATCGGCGTAGAGCAGATCGGCGGTGTCGTCGGGGCCGGTCCCGATGATGCCCCCCTGCGCCCAGCGCGTGTTGGTTTCGAGGAGCTCGTCCTCCTTGGTGGTGACCACCACGTGGAGCCCGGCGTCCGCGGCCTTGATGGCCGCAGCGGCTCCGGCAATGCCGCAGCCGATCACCAGGAGATCACAGCGGATGTGCTGGGTTGCAGCCAAGATCCGGCCCTCGATTCCTCCGTCGCGTCGTTGCCGCGCTGCGGCTGTCCGGGACCGGCCGCGGCGCTGAAGTATACTGCGCCGGCGGCACCAAACCAGCTCACGCCGGGGCGCGCGCGGCGGCTTCCTCCCGGTAGATCGCCTCCCACGCCGCGACCACCCGCGGCAGATCGAAGGCCTCGACGTGGCGCCGGCCGGCCCGGGCCAGCGCGCGCCGGTGCGCCGGCCGCCGGAGCAGCCGGAGGATCGCGGCTGCGAGGCCCCGGACATCGCCCGGCTCCACGAGCATCCCGGTCCGCCGGTCCTCCACGAGGCAGCTCACGCCGCCCGCCCGCGTGCTCACCACCGCCACGCCGGCGGCAAACGCCTCCAGGACCGATATCGGCATGTTATCGACCAGCGCCGGATTCAGGGCCAGATCCGCCCCCGCATAGAGTGCCGGGATGGCCTCGTTCGCCACCCGGCCGAGGAACGTGACGCCGCCGATGTCCTGCGCTCGCACGCGCGCCTCCAGCGCGGTGCGCTCGGAGCCGGTCCCAGCGATCACGAGCTCGGCGCGGGCAAAGCGGCGCCGGACGTGCGCGAAGGCGTCGATTGCGTGCGCGACGCCGTAGATCGGTTCGAGGTTGCGCGTGACGAGAATGCGCGCTCCTTCGCGCGCGGCGGCGGCCGGGGCGAAGCGCGCGAGCGCGATGTAGTTCGGCACCACCTCCGGGGCAAAACCGTGGCGCCGGAAGATCTCCTCGAGGTAGGCCGACGGAACCACCAGCCGGTGGCACCGCGCCAGCACCGGCCGCACCCAGCGGATCCGGCGCTCGAGGAACGGCTCGGCGAGCCCGCCCCGGTAGTTGACGATCACCCGCCGCCCGGCGAGCCGTCCCGCGAGCACGGCCGGCGCCGCGAACAGGAAGAAGCTGAGCCCGCTGGCCGCGAGCACGTGCACCACGTCGACGCGCCGCACCGCGAGCAGAAGTCGCACGAGGAACACCCACAGGTTCACGGCGCCGCGCAGGCCGCGTACCCGCGCGAGCGGACCCAGGCCGACGTTGGTGGGCACGACGACCACCGCGACGCCGCGTTCCCGGAGCGCCGCGGCAAGTCCGCGCGCCTGCACCGCCATGCCGCCCTCGGGCGGCGGCCAGGGAGCGACCAGCAGGACTCGCAGGGGCGTGCGCGCGGCGGCTTCGGTCATGGCGGCGGCTCCGCGTCGGCGCCGCGAAACGCGCGCTCGGCGACCGGCGAGACCACGTGGCGGTGCTTCCCGGACGCGCTCGGCGCCAGCGCAGCGACCCATTCGACCGCCACCTCGAGGCCCGCTCCGAGCAGCCGGCACATGCCTTCGCGGATGGTCTCTTCGCCGCCCGCGGGGAAGCCCTCCTCGCGAACGGCGCGCACCACGACCCGGTGCGCTGCGGGTTGCTCCACCCGGAACGCGGCGATCCCCGGGAGAACCCGCAGCACGTAGATCGCGCCGAGCGCGTGCACGAGCCGGCCGTCCAGCGCCAGCAGGAAGTCGGTGGCGCGCCCCTCGACGGCCGCCAGACGAGGCAGCGCCCGCCCGCACGCGCACGGCCCCGCCGCTGCGATCCCGACATCGCCGGTCCGGTAGCGAACCAGCGGGAACCCGAACGCCTCGAGATGGGTGGTGACGATCTCGCCCCGCGCGCCGGGCCGCACCGGCGTGCCGTCCGGCGCGAGCACCTCGACGAACATCCCCTCCGCCAGGATGTGGTGGCCGCCGGCCGGGCACTCGTGCGCGATGAGGCCGGCATCCCGCGCGCCGTACTCGCCGCCCACGGCCGCGCGGAAGGCGCGTCCGAGCGCGTCTCGCTGCTCTGCGGCGAGGCCCTCGGCGGTCGCGAAGACCGCCCGCACCGCGAGGCGCTCGACCGGAGATCCGCGGTCGAGCAGGTGGCGGGCCAGGAGGGAAAGGCTCGAGGAGTAGCCGTAGAGAACCTGCGGGCGAAAGCGCGCGAGCGCATGCGCGATCGCCTCGAGCCCTTCCGGAGACCCCTCGAAGGCACTGTAGAGGCGGGAGTTGAGCAGCCGGTCCCTCAGCCGCCGCAGCCGGTCCTGGGCCGTGAGCTCGATGGGACTCGCCCAGAGCACCGCCTCGCGCTCCCCCATCCGGATTCCCCACCACTCGCGCGCCCGGATGCGCGCGGCCGTGTTCACCGCCGCGCGGCGCGCGTCCACGAGCACCGTGACCGGCTCGCCCGTGGAGCCGCCGGTGGCGAGCGCCGCCATGCGCCGCCGGCGGTCCGTCGCCACCAGGTCGCGGCGGCGGCGGCGAAGATCGGCGCGCGTGAGCGTCGGGAAGCGGGCGAGGTCCTCCGGGCGGCCCAGATCGCCCGGCCCGACGCCCGCGCGTGCGAACGCCTCGCGGTAGTAGGGCACGTGGCGAGCGGCGTGCTCGACCAGGCGCCGGAGCTTGGCGAGCTGCGCGGCGGCGAGCTCGTCCGCGGACATCCGGTCCCAGCGGCGCGCCTCCCGGAGTGCGGCGCCCGTGCCGTGTCCCTTGAGCCGCTCGTGCGCGGGAAAGAGCACCGTGCGGACCAGCCAGGGGTTCATGGCGACCTCCCGGCCGCGCCAGGCTCGCGGCGGCTCCGCTCCAGAGCCAGGGCGTAGACCGCCCGGTAGCGCTCGACCTGGCTCTTCCAGGTCCGGGCCGCGAGCACCCAGCGCCGGCCCGCCTCGCCGCGCGCCTGGAGCCGCTCCGGACTGGCGAGAAGCTCGCGGATCGCCCGGGTGAGCGCCGCGGCGTCGTCGGCCTCCACCAGGACCGCGCCCTCGCCGGCCGGGCCGATGAGCTCGCGAAGCCCCCCGACGTCGGCGGCGAGCACGGGCCGCCCCAGGGCCATGGCCTCCAGCGGTTTCAAGGGCGTGGTGAACTCGGTCAGGCGGTTGCGGCGGCGGGGATAGACGAGCAGATCCACCAGCGCGTAGTGATCCGCCACCTCTGCGTGCGGCACGCGCCCCGGCATCCGCACCCGAGGCGCCAGCCCGGCCTCTTCCACCCGGCGGCGGAGCGCCGTCTCCTCGGGGCCGCCGCCCACGAGCAGCAGCCGGGCCGACGGACTGTCCGCGAGGATTGGCCGCATCGCGTCCACCAGCAGCGTGAGCCCCTCGTAGGCATAGAACGAGCCGATGAAGCCGACCACCGGGCCCGGGCCGAGACCCAGGCGGGCCCGGAGCGCCGGGTCGGGAGCCCGCGGCCGGAACTGCTCCGGATCGACGCCGTTGCCGACCACGATCACCCGGTCCGTGGGAATGCCGCGCGCCGCGATCTCGCGGCGCAGTCCCTCGCAGAGCACGACCACGGCGTCGGCCCGGCGGAGGACGCGCGTCTCCACGCGGCGGCTGATCCGGTAGCGGAGCGAGCCCTCGCCAAACGTGCCGTGGTCCACGGCGGCGTCCTCCCAGAGCGCGCGCACCTCGTAGACGACCGGCGGTCCGCCCGCGCGCCGCACGGCGAGCGCCGGGGCGCCGTCGAGACTGGGCGAGTGCGCATGCACGACGGCGACATCGCCCTCCGCCGCGAGCGCCGCGCGGATGCCCCGCTCGAGGTCGCGCATCAGGCCGTGCTGGCTCAGAAACGGAATGCGGTTCGTCCAGCGGCGCCGCCCGTGGCGCGCCGGCGGCGCGCGGCGCACCGCGAGCCACGGCGGCGTCTCGGGAACCGGCCCTTCCGGGTAGGGATGCCGCGGCGAGGTGAGCGCGACGGGCGTGATGCCGAGCTCCCGCTGGCCGGCAAGGATGTTCGTGGTGCGAAACGTGTAGCCGCTGTGGTACGGCAGGTAGTGGTCGAGGACATGGAGCACCTTCATCGACCGCCGCCTTCCGCCGCCCTGGCGGCTCCTCCGAGGTGGTGCGTTGCCCAGCGCTCGAAGACCAAGAGCGTCCAGAGCGCCACGCTGTGGTCGGCCAGCCCGATCTGGTGCTCACGCACGAGCCGGCGCACCGCGTCCGTGCGGAAATGCGCCGCGATCGCCGCGCGGTCGGCGAGGCTTTCCGCAAGGGGCCGGAGCTCGCGGCGAAACCAGCGCCCAAGCGGCACCTCGAAGCCCTGCTTGCGCCCGTCGAGGACGTCCGCCGGCACCCGTCCGCGGAGCGCTTCCTTCAGCAGGTACTTGCGGCAGCGCCCGCGCAGCTTGAGCCCCACGGGCAGACGGCCAGCGAAGGCAACCGCCTCCGGATCGAGCAGCGGCACGCGCACCTCGAGGGCGTGCGCCATGCTCGCGCGGTCGACCTTGGTCAGGATGTCGTCGGGGAGGTAGGTCACCAGATCCACGGCCTGGGCCCGCGAAATCGGGTCCGGCGCGTCGACGCGCTCGTACACCGCGCGGAAGTCCTCGGCGGGGTCATAGCCCGCAAGCGCCTTGAGGAGGTGCGGCGCAAGCAGCCCCGCCTTGCGGCGCTCATCCATCTGCGTGACCGAGCGGTAGTAGGCGTGGGCCGGCGGCTCGGCGAGGTTCTGCAGCAGCGTCCGGGCGCGCAGCGGCCGCGGCAGCCAGTCGGCCTTCGGGTAGAGCCGCGCCGCCAGGCCGAGCGCCGCCCGCCCCGGCCGCCCGGGAATCCAGCGGCGCAGCCGGTGCTCCAGACCCTCGAACCAGTAGCGCCGGTAGCCGGCATGGGTCTCGTCGCCGCCGTCCCCGGAGAGCGCGACTGTCACCCGCTCGCGCGCCGCCGCGCTCAGATACCAGGTGGGCACCGCGGACGCGTCGGCGAACGGCTCGTCGAAGTGGTGGGCCAGCCGGTCGACAACGGCGAGGGCATCCGGAGTGACGACGCGCTCGTGGTGTTCGGCCCCGAGGTGGCGCGCCACGCGCCGGGCGCGCGCGCGCTCGTCGAAGCCCGGCACTCCGAACCCGATCGTGGTCGCCTGCGGAGCCGGCACGCCGGCGTCGCGCATGAACCGGAGCACGGCCGTGGAGTCCACGCCGCCCGAGAGGAAGGCGCCGAGCGGGACGTCGGCCATGAGCTGGTGGCGCACCGCCGCCGTCAGCACCGCGCGGAGCGCCTCGCGCGCCGCGGGCTCCGCGGCTCCGGGCTCCGGCGCGAAGCGCGCCTCCCAGTAGCGCCTCGGGACGGGGCGGGCGCTTGCGGCAAGGCCGGCGCGGTCGACGACGAGCGTGTGGGCGGGCGGGAGCTTCCAGATGTCCCGGTAGATCGACTTCGGCGCCGGCACGTAGAGAAACGACAGGTAGTCGCTCAGCGCGGTCGGATCGAGGCGGCGCGGGACGCCGGGATGCGCGATGACCGCCTTGAGCTCCGACCCGAAGATCAGGCGCTCGCCGCACAGCGCGTAGTACAGCGGTTTGACGCCGAGGTGGTCGCGGGCCAGCAGCAGGCGGCGCGCCTTGCGGTCCCAGATCGCGAAGGCGAAGATCCCGTTCAGGGCCTCGACCAGCCGCTCGCCGCGCTCCTCGTAGAGATGGACCAGGACCTCGGTGTCGGCGCGCGTGCGGAACACGTGGCCGCGGGCCTCGAGCTCCCGCCGGAGCTCCAGGTGATTGTAGATCTCGCCGTTGAAGACGACCGCGACCGAGCCGTCTTCGTTCGCCATGGGCTGGGCGCCGCCAGCGAGATCGACGATGCTCAGCCGGCGATGACCCAGGCCGACGCCGTCGCCCTCGAGGGTTCCTTCGCCGTCCGGGCCGCGGTGCACAAGCGTCGCGGTCATGGCGGCAAGCACCCCGCGCGGGGTCGGTGCGCCGCCGTCCAGGTAGCCGGCTATTCCGCACATGGGGTACCCTCCAGCGCCGCGCGATAGACCGCGGCGTAGGCGTCCGCCATCCGGGCGAGCGTGAAGCGCTCCTCGTAGCGGCGGCGCCCGTTGAGGCCGAGGCGGCGGCGGCGCCCAGGATCCGCCAGCAGTGCGCCGAGCGCCTCGACCAGCGCGCGCCGGTCGCCGGGCGGGAAGAGAAGCCCGGTTTCCCCGTCCACGACCACCTCGGGAAGCCCGCCGACCTCGGACGCGACGACCGGCCGCGCGGCCGCCATGGCCTCGAGTGCCGCCAGCGGCATGCCCTCGCTGTGGGACGGGAGGACGACGACGTCGAGCGCTGCGTAGATCCGGGCGAGATCGGAGCGAAACCCCAGCAGCCTGAGCCGGTTGCCGAGCCCGGCGCCGCGCGCATGGGCCTCGAGGTCCGCACGCAGTGGGCCGTCGCCGGCGAACACCAGCACCAGCCCGGGATGGCGCGCCACCAGGTCCGCGGCTGCGTCGATCAGGAGCGCGTGGTTCTTGACCGGCTTGAGTCCCGCCACCACGCCGACCGCGAGCGCATCGCCCGCGACGCCCCACTCGGCGCGCAAGCGCTGGACCGCAGCAGGATCCGGCCGGTCGAGATCGACCCCGTTGGGCACCACGCGCACGCGTGCGCCGCCGATCCGCTCGTGGCGCAGCAGCTGGCGGCGGATCTCCTCCGAGACCGCCACCACGCGGCGTGCGGAGGCGGCCAGCGCGAAGTTGGCGAGCCGGACGCCGGCGCGTCCCGGGAAGTGGCGGTCGTGCTCCGTGTAAACGAGCGCCCGGCCGGCGAGGAACGCCGCCAGGCCCCCGTAGAACAGTGCCGTGTCGTTGTGCGCGTGCACGAGATCGGCCTCGATCCGGCCGAGGAGGCGCGCCAGCCGGAAGGGGTACTGCGGATCCACGCCTGGCCGGCGCCGGAGCACGTAGACGGGCACGCGCGCCTCCGCGAGCAGGGCGGCGAGCGGACCGCCCCCGTCGTAGCACACCACCGCCGCGCGGAAGTGCTGCCGCATCGCGAGTGCGAGTCGGACGGCCATCCACTCGAGCCCCCCCACCTCCAGGGTCGGCAGCAGCGCACAGACGAGCGGTTGGGTGCCGGCGGCCATCAGCGCCTCCCTGCCAGGGGGGCGCGCGTTCCGGGCCGGGCGCGGTCCACCAGCGGCTGGGGGGCCGTGTCCGGTGGCGGCGGGAACACCACCACCCGCGGGGCGATCAACTTCATGGCGACCACGATGCCGACGATGTGGTAGTAGAGATCGAAGTCGTTTCGCGACAGGAAGAACCCGCTCACCGCATAGGCGAAGAGGCTCACCTCGAACATGTGGCAGTAGCAGACGAACCACGCGTTCTCCGGGATCTTCGGCGTGTGCTTGCGCAGGCGCCGCAGCGTGAAATAGGTGAACCCCAGCAGCAGCAGGAACGGCACGAGCAGCGTGAACCCCCCGTCGGAGAGCGTCTGGAAGTAGATGTTGTGCGCGACGTGGCGCCGGTCGGGGTCCGGCGAGTAGCGGGCGAAGACCGCCTCGTAGTCGAGGTTCCGCGGGCCGACCCCCGTCAGGGGTCGCGCCAGCCCGATGTTCCAGCACGTGGCCCAGGCATTGAAGCGGCCGAGCGCGCTGCCGTCCTCGTCGTAGCTCGAGATGGTCTCGATGCGCTCCAGGTAGTCCGGCGCGATGACGGGAATCAGCACCAGCGCCGCCACGCCCAGCAGGGCGAGCAGCCCCAGAGCCTGCGCGCGCCGGCGGGACTTCAGCGCGATCAACAGGGTCACGGCGGCCAGCCCGAGAAAACCGCCCCGGCTGTGGGTGAGCACGACGGCCACCGCCGTGAAGAAGGCGGTCGCCCCGAACATCCACCGGTGCAGGCGCCGCCGCTCGGAGACCATGAGGTAGTACAGCACGGGCAGCGCCATGTTCAGCGCCAGCGCGAAGTCGTTGTTGTCCAGCAGGAATCCGCCGGGTCCCTGGAGCCGCGCCCCGCGCAGCGCGCCGAGCAAGCCACCCTTGAAGCCGAGCGCGCCGAGGCTGAGCGCCACCGCCCACGCCATCATGCGCAGACGTTCCTTCGTGGTGATCAGCGAGGCCGTCAGGAAGGTCATCAGGAAGATCTTCCAGTAATCGCTGAACTTGGCCCATGCCGCCTTGGTGCTGATCAGCGCCTGGTCGCAGACGATGGCGAGCACCGCCAGCATGACGAGTACCAGGAGGAACTCCCGGGTGAAGATGTTGGCGAACCGTTCGTGCCGCAGCACCATCGCGACGCCGAAGCCGATGCAGGTGGCCAGCGCGATGTAGAGGCTCAGCCGCATGTCCTGGAGCCCCCAGGCGAGGTCCTGCGGCCGGAAGTACGCCGCCCAGGTCCAGAGCAGCGTGCCGTAGTACGGGCGGAACAACGCGATCGGCAGGCTCAGGAGCACGATGGCCAGCACGATCGCCCCGCGCATGGCTACCGCACCGCCGCGTTGATGCTCGCGGGGGCGAAGGCCGCCTCCAGGAGCGCGTCCAGCCGGGGGAGATCCCCCGGCCAGCCCAGCGTCGCCGCCACGAAGCGCCGGCCCGCCGTGCCGAGACGACGCCGCGCGGCGGGATCGCCAAGAAGCGCGATCGTGTGCGCGGCAAGCTCGGTCGCGGTTTCGCCGAGCCAGGCCCCCTCCCCATGGGCGACCTCGAGTCCCCGGACGGCCCGGGGCGTCGCCACGACCGGGATCGCCGAGGCCATCGCCTCGATCACCTTGTTGAGCGCGCCCTGGGTGAAGCGGAACGGCGCCACGCTGACGGCCGCGCGAGCATAGACCGCGCGGATGTCGGCCACGTAGCCAAGGAAGCGCACGCCGTGGCGCCCTGCGAGCGCCGTGAGCGCGGCCGGGGCGCGCGGCCCTACCACATGAAACTCGGCGTCCGGCACGGCCGCGCGCACCCGCGGCATCACCTCGCGCGCATAGAAGCTCACGGCATCGCGGTTGGGCCAGTAGTCCAGCGCGCCCGCAAAGAGGATCGTGTGCGGTTGCTCCTGGCTGCGGTCCGTGGAGAAGGACTCGAGCCGCACCGGATTGCGCACCACGTTGAGCCGCGGCGCGAGCCGGTCGGGGAAAAGCGACTTCTCGTGCGCCGAAATCACGAGTGTCGCCGCGGCGCGCTCGATCCAGCGCTCCTCGGCCCGCGCGAGGCGCCGCGCCTCGAGCGCGTAGATCCAGCGGCGCGGCGGGGAGAGCCAGGCGCCGTACTGCGCCCATTTCGCGCTGTCGCGGTCGACCAGGTCGAGCACGACCGGCACGCCCAGGGCGAACGCCGCCGGCGCGACCTGCGCGCTGTAGGCCAGCACCCCGTCCGGGCGGCGCGCGCGGACCAGCCGGCGCGCCGCCGCCCGGAGGCCGCCCACCGGAAACCACGCCACGCTGAGCGGCCGGCCCGTGGCCAGGGCGTACGCCGCACGCCGCGCCGCCGCCGCCCGGCCGAAGGGCACGATCCGGACCGCCTCCACGCGGGACTGGAGCGCCCCCACGTGGGCGAGATCCGCCGGATCGTCCGCCGCCGCCACCACGCGCACCCGGTGGCGCGCGGCGAGGTAGTCAAGAAAACGCCACGACCGGATCTTGTCGCCCTTGTCCGGCGGGTAGGGAAACCGGTGGCAGACGAACAGGAGGTCCATCTCAGCGGTGGTAGTGGTAGTACTCGCTCACCACGCTGGAGGAGCGCGCATCCCGCATCACGTTGGTGAGCACGAGCCCCAGGATCCGCGCGCGGCCTCGCTCGAGGATATCGAGTCCGTGCTGGACGCGGAGCCGGTCGGTGACGTGGAGCTTGATGACATAGACGACCCCGTCCATGCGCGCGCCGAGAATCCCCATGTCGTGGACGCACAGGATCGGCGGGGTGTCGAAGAGCACGAAATCGAACTCCGTCCGCAGCACCTCGATCAGGTCGGACATCTGGCGCGAACCGAGCAGCTCCGCGGGGTTCGTGCACGCCTCGCCGGCCGGCATCAGGTGGAGGTGGGGAATCGGGGTCTCACGCACCGCCTTGTGCAGCGGCAGGTCGCGAGTGAGCAAGTGGCTCAGCCCGAAGCGCGCCTCGATCCCGAGGAGCCCGGCGAGGCTCGGCCGCCGGAGATCGGCATCGACCACGAGCACCCGGATGTCGCGCTGCTCGGCGAAAGTGGCGCCGAGATTCAGCGTGGTGAGGCTCTTGCCTTCCTTCTTCACCGAACTCGTCACCGCGAGCACCCGCGGCGGGTTGGCGGGATCGATGGCCATGATGTTGGTGCGCAGCATCCGGAACTGCTCCATCTCGGGGCTGGCCTTGGCGAGATAGGCCACCACGCGGGAGTCGAGTTCTCCCGGACCGAGCGCGGCGGGCGCGCCGGCGCGCGCGACCGGGCTCGCTCCCTCCCGGCGCTCCTCCTCGGCTCTCCTCAAGGCGTCGCCAAACTTGCCCATGCGTCGTTTTCCTCCGGGTCCGGCTCCCGGCGCGCGCCCTAGGCGCCGCCGCGGCCGAACAGACGCAGCGCGGGTTGGGTTGCCGGCCCGCCCTGCTCGGCGCGGGACCGGTGGCCGTCGAGGTCCCGCACGACCTCGTCGATCATGGCGCGGGTGATGCGGTGCGTGCCGCGCACGAATCCGAGCAGGAGCGCGTTGTCGCACACCGTGTTGATCCGGCGCGGCGTTCCCGCCGTCGCCCGGTAGATGGCCTTGAGCGCGCCGCGGCTGAACCGCACGTTCGCCTCCGGTCCGGCGATCCGCAGCCGGTGCTCGATGTACTGGAACGTCTCGGTGCGCGCGAGCGAACCGAGGTGGAAGCGGACCGCGATCCGCTGGCGGAAACTGCGCAGTTCGGCGCGGTCGAGGCGCTCGTTGAGTTCGGGCTGACCGAGCAGGATCCACTGGGCGAGCTTGTCCTGCTCGGTCTCGAGGTTCAAGAGCAGCCGCACCTCCTCGAGTGCCCGGGGGCCGAGATTCTGCGCCTCGTCGATCACGACCACCGCGTCCCGTCCCGCGGCGGCCGCCTGGCGCAGGCGCGCCTCGAGACGCTGGAGCAGCGCCACGCGGCCGAGTTCGCGGGTATCGATGCCCACGGCGACGCCGATCGCCTGGAGAAGCTGCGTGCTGGTCAGATGCGTGTGCGTCAGCACCGCCGTGAGGGCGTCCTCCTCGAGGCCTCCGAGCAGCACCCGGGCCACGGTGGTCTTGCCCGCGCCCACCTCGCCCGTGAGCACGGCCAGGCCCTTGCGGGCGCGAACCGCGTAGAGCAGCGCGGCCAGCGCCTCGCTGTGCCGGGGGCTCTTGAAGAACAAGCTCGGATCCGGCGTGTTGTCGAAGGGCATCCGCCGGAAGCCGTAGTGCCTGAGATACATCGCGTTCGTTCCCGACCGCCGCGCGCCGCCGTTCACCTGGCCACCACCCGCGCCGGCGCCAAACATCCCCGGTGCCGCGCGGTTCCCGCGCGTCCCGGGGCAGGGTCAGACCAGGTCCTTGAATCGCTGCACGGAGTCGACGAGGAAATCCGGCAACAGGTCCGGGTTCCGATTGTAGATGTAGACGACCGTCGAGACGCTGACCGCGAGGATCAGCGTCGCGACCACCACGGCGGCCCGTTTGCGCAACCGCTGGCGGCGCTCGTGTTCGCTCAGGATGGTGTAGACCACGCCGAGGACCGGCCACGGCAGGAGCGCGGCCACGTCCTCCGGACCGTGGAACGTCTTGCGCGTCACCTCCACCAGCAGCACCGTGCCCACGCCCGCCGCCAGCCCGAGCGCCACGCTGATCAGCAGGATCAATGCCGGCGTGGGCGTCGAGTGCCGCAGCGGCCGGGTGGCGCGCTCGATAGGGACGAACAGATCCTCCAGGGTGCTGGTCACCCGCGCGTAGGTCAGGTTGGCCTGCTGCAGCTTCTTGGCGAAGTCCTTGAGCTCGTCGTTCTTCCGGTCCACCTTGGCCAGGAGGCTGCGGTGGCGGGCGCGGATGCCCGGCAGCTGCTTGAGGCGCTCGCGCGCGTAGCTCAGCTGCTCCTCGAGCTTGACGCTCTGGTGGAGCACGTGGTCGCGCTCGGCGAGCACGCGATCCCGCTCGATCTTGGCCTTTTCCCACTCCGGGTTGGCGTGCCGGTTCTCCCGGTCGCGGACGTAGCGGGGCGTCCGCTCCAGCGCGGCCAGGACCTTGGCGTACACCTCCCGTTTCTGGCGCACCACGATGTGGTCTTCCTGGCGCGTGGCGAGCAGCTCCTCGAGCTCCTTGTGGAGCTGCTGCGCGGCCGCCGCCAGCGGCGCGTAGTCGGGGTTGTCCTCACGGTCGCGCTCGATGATCTCCTGGTCCAGCGTGGACAGCGCGAGCTGCAGGACCTTGATGGTGCCGTCCAGGCGCACCTTCTGCGTTACGAGCTCCTCCAGCCGCAGCTGGTCCCGCTCGATGTTCCGCTCGAGGAGCGGAGTGTCGCCCCCCATGAGCGCGTTGGTGTGCTGGACCTCGAAGTCCTCCAGCTCGTCCTGGGCGGTGTGGTAGTCCTGCTCGACCCGCCCGTAGTCCTCCACCGCCTTGTCGCGCGTGTCCTGGATGTTCTGGCGGTAGTTCATCTTCAGGCGGTTCACGTTCTTCTCGGTGAGCTCCTTCACCAGGATCTGCGCCTGGCCCGGGGTGGCGCCGACAAACGAGATCGTGAGCAGCTTGTCGCCGCCCCCCACCTTGGGCGCGATCACCTCCACGGTGAACCGGTTCTGGAGGCGCTCGATCATCTCCTGGCGCTCGAGCTCCGTCCGGCAGCCGGCCAGCACCCCCTGCTTCTCGAGAATCTCCTCGACCACGTCCTTGCTCTTGAACTCGATCGTGGCGGCGCCCAGCTCGGTCGACGGCGGCGGCGCCACGTCCAGCCCCTGGTAGAGCCGGTCGAGGTAGCTTCGTTCGATCACCTTGGTGATGGTCCGCGACTCGTAGCCCTTGGGCAGCAGCGACCCCACCGCAAGGCCCGCCGCCGTCACCACCACGAAGGGCAGCGCGAGCAGCTTGCGGCGCCGCCACAGCAACGCCCCGTAGTCGACGGCGCCGGCGTCGAAGCGCGCTCTTTCGTCCATCGGACCCGCTCCCGCCCCGCGCGGCTAGTAGCGCCGCGCGTTGCGCAGGTACTCCCGCTGAATGTCGATCTGGAGCGGCAGCATGTAGAGACTGGTGCCCGTGAAGAGCGCGCCGCTCACGACCTGGATCGGATAGGTCACCTTGGCCAGCAACTGGGCCATCTTGCCCCAGAGGTTCGCCCGGATGTAGATGATGTCGTCCTCGCGCAGCTGGTAGTTGGTCTTGGAGATGCCCCGGTAGATCACCTTGTGAGACTCGCAGAGATAGATCCGCGGTTTCACGGGGTCGGACCGGATCAGCAGCACGTTCCACCGCGAGGTGATCGGGTTCATGCCCACCATGGTGAGCACATCGAGCATGGTGATATCGCCGGTATAGGGCAGCGCGCCGACGCGCAGCGCCTCGCCGACGACGTAGATCCGCTTGGAGTTGAAGGCGGCCACCGTGACCGTCACCTCGATGTTGCGGTAGAGCCGTTCCAGGCGGTTCTTCACCTTGTCGGCGATCTCCTTGCGCGTCAGCCCGCCCACGTACACGTCCTCCACGAACGGCAGCGTGATCTTGCCGTCGATGCCCACGATGTACGGTCCGGAGATCTCGGGCGCGCCGGCCACCTGCAGGATGATCCCGTCGTGTAGGCCCACGTAGTAGTTGGCCGCGGCCTCCCCGAGGAAGCGATGTCCCAGGCCCTGGCCTTCCTTGACGTAGAGCGACTCGATGTCGTCGGGAATGGGGTAGCCCGCGCAGCCCGCCGCGAGCGCCGCGACGAGCATCAGCGTGACCCTCCGTCCCCACGTTCGGGCGGTGCTGGCCAAGGTCGTTCCTCCCGGTAATGAGCGGGTCCCGACCCCCGCGGGCCGCTGCCTGCACCCCGTCTGTCCGGGGGGAGCCCGCCTTGCCGCGCGGGCCGCAAACCCGGGCCACCCGGCCGACGGCTCCCTCCCCGGTGGGTCGCCGGGATCTCTTTCTCGGATTGAGTCCAGCCTACCAGACGCCGGATTAATTGCAACTTGTTCCATGACTTACGTTGGTTTTGCCGACCGCGGATCGGCCGCGCCGGACCGTCTCGATCGCCCGGCCCCGCAGACCATCATCGGCCGCCCGCGCCATCCATATTCGGGCTTTCCCAGGGCGGGTCGTCTTTTGGCGGCCCGCTGCCGAACGATTCTAACAACTTTGCGTTGCAAAGCAACGGTCGGCTCCACCTGCGCCCACGGGTCCCGGGCCGGCCCGCCGAGGTTCCGAAACGCCACCTGCGGGGCGCTGGCCCGGGGCGCCGCCGCCTTCAGCCCGGCCGGCCGAATTCCGACGCTAGACCGGAGAACAGCAGGCAGGCGCGGACTCGAAACCGGGCCGCACAGCGCCCCGGGGGGCGCTCCCGGACCCCAATGTGCCGCGCCGCGCACCCGAGCTCCCGCGATGAGTGAAGACCTGATTTCCTGCATCCACGCCTTGCTCGAGGCCGGCGCTGCGCCGCAAGCGCTTGGGGTGCCGCCGCTCAACGAGGAGCGGGCGATCGCGGCGCGGATGGTGCGTCTGGCCGCCGCGCGCGAGGCGCTCCAAGCCCAGGCGGGCCGCCTCGAAGCCGAGCGCGAGCGCCGACGTCTGGCCTACCGCCAGCTGCTGCGCGGGTTCGCCGGCGTGCGGCGGGTTGGACGGGTGCTGCTCGAGACGAGTGACGTGGACGAGATCTGCCGGCGCTCGGTCCGCATCATGGTCGAGGACCTGGGCGCCGCGAACTGCTCGATCCTCCTGCTCAGCGCCGATCGCACGACGCTCCGGCTGGCCGCCGCCCATGGCCTGGGCGACGATGCGCTCGGCGCCGCGGAGAAGGCGGCCCGCTTCAACCGTGCACTCACGATTCGGGCGGGCGAAGGCGTCGCCGGGCAGGTCGTCACCACCGGCAAGCCGCGCTACCTGGCCAACGTCGCCGACGACCCGTCGTTCCAGCGGCTCGCGACCGCCGTTCCGGTCAAGAGTCTCTACTGCTTCCCGCTGCGCTCCAAGCGCAGCCTCATCGGCGTGCTCAATGTGAGCCACCCCAACCTGGATGGCGCCGGCACGAATCTGCGCCGGCTGCTCTCGCTCCTGAGTGGCGCCATCGGCCAGGTGATCACCATCGCCCGCCTCCACCGCCGCCTGCTCACCGAGGAGCACGAGCGCCAGCAGAAGCTCGCCTCGATGGGCGAAATGGCGGCCAGCGTCGCGCACGAGATCAGCAATCCGGTGACGAACATCCTGCTGCGGGCCCAGAAACTCAAGCGCGCGCCCCGGGACGCCGAGGAGGTGAGCCGGCTCGCCGCCGAGATGGAGAAGGAAACCCACCGGATCATCAAGATCGTCAGCAAGCTGCTCGATGTGGGCCCCGACGAGGGCGAAGCGCCGGCGCTGGAGTCCCTCAATGACGTCGTGGAGGACACGCTGGTGCTCACGGAACACCACCTCCGCGCCGCCCGGGCGATCGCCGTGCGCAAGGACCTCGCCGAGGATCTTCCCGCGGTGCGCCTCGTCCGCCGGGAGCTCGAGCAGGTGTTCACCAACCTGATCGTCAACGCTGCGCGGGCCATGCCCGCGGGCGGCGTGCTCACGATCGCGACCCGGCTCGCGACCCCCGCCGAGGCGCCCGCGCCCGGCCGGCACGTCGCGGCGGCGTTCGCCGACACCGGGCACGGCATCGCGCCGGAGCACCTGGAGCGGATCTTCGAGCCCTTCTTCACCACCGCCCGCAAGACAGGCGGCGCCGGGCTCGGCCTGCCGATCAGCCGCGAGATCGTCGAGCGCTACGGCGGGGCGATCCGGGTGGAGAGTACGCCGGGCCGCGGCACGACGTTCACCGTGGTGCTGCCCGCCGGGGATGCGTGAGCCCCGCCTCCGCGGCGCGCTTCTTCAATCGAAGAACCGGAAGCGCACGATGTGGCAGAACGCGCTCAGCGCGTCGCGCCAGCCGATCTTCTTGCCGTGGGCATAGTCCCGGCCGTAGTAGGAGATCGGCACCTCGTAGATGCGCACCCTGAGGCGGGCGATCTTTGCGGTCAGCTCGGGCTCCACGCCGAAGCGGCGCGAGCGGATGCGGATCCGCGCCAGCACCTCGCGGCGAAACGCCTTGTAGCAGGTCTCCATGTCGGTCAGGTTGATGTTGGTGAACATGTTGGAGAACAGCGTGAGCA
>JAFGQW010000382.1 GCA_016935485.1 Planctomycetota bacterium
CGTCTCGTCCGTCGGTCATTGCACCCCGTCCCTTCGCTCGACGCGGCTCACATCGCCGCCCGCGCCCGCCGCCACCAGGAGAGCCGCCGCGCGCGGCCGCGGCCGAGCGCGGGCCGGCCGTCTCGCGGCGTCTCCACCACCGCGCCGCGGAGCACCTGCTCGGGCCGCCCGCGAAGCAGCGCGTCGGCCTCGCGCTCGCCCACCCGCGCCCGGAGCAGCGCTTGTGCCGCCGCCAGCCGCGGCGGCCGATGGTGCACATCGTGCGCGTCCGACGCGACCAGGTGCACGAGACCGCGGTCGAGCAGCGCGAAGGCCGCGTCGCGCGGACCCTCGCCGCCGTCGCCGGTCAGGCTCGACGCGTTGACCTGCAGCAGCAGGCCCGCCGCGACCCGCGGCGCGAGCGAGTCCGGACGGCGCTGCACCTCGAGGATGCGCTCCGGATGGGCGAGGATCGCCGTGACGCCCTCGAGCGCGAGCGCGAAGACCAGCCGGTCGAGCTCGGGCGGCACGGCGTGAAACGACGTCTCCACGAGGAGGTAGCGCCCGCCGCCGGCCAGCGTGACGGCGGTCCCGTCCCGCACCATCGCCTCGAGGCCAGCCTGCGCCACGACCTCCGCCCCCGGGTGCAGCACCACCCCGATGGCCGCCTCCTGCGCCGCGGCCCGCAGCGCCGCGAGCGCCGTGCGCAAGCGGGCGGGCGTGACGTCGAAGCGTCCGTCCAGCATGTGCGGCGTCGCCACGACGTCCGTCACGCCGTCTGCCGCGAGGCGCTCGAGCAGCGCCAGTGCCCCGTCCAGTTCGCGCGGGCCGTCGTCCACCGCCGGGAGCACATGGGCATGGAGGTCGATCATGACTCGAACACCGGCTCGCGCCGGTCCCGCGCGCGCTTCCCGCCCTTCAGACGCACCCGCGGCGCGAGCGGGTCCGCCCTGCCGGGCGGCGCAGGCACGCGCTCGGAAGAAGGCACGTCCTCGACGTCCGGCGCGGCGCTGGCATACCCGCCGTACCCCCCGTAGCCGCCGTACCCCCCGTAGCCGTAGTGGTCCCCCGAAGTGCGCGGCACATCCACCAGGTTCAGCACCGCCCCCAGCACCTCCGCCCGCGCGCGGCGCAGCATCTCCAGCGCCCGGCGGGCCTCCTCCCGCCGGGTGGTGAACGCGCGCAGCACGAGCACGGTGCCCTGCGCCAGCCGGGAGAGCACGACCGAATCCGACACCGCCATCACCGGCGGGGAGTTGATCACCACGACGTCGTAGTGCGCCTCGAACTCCTCGAGCAGCTCGCGCATGCGGACCGAGGCCAGCAGCTCCACCGGGTTGGGCGGGACCGGACCCGCCGGAAGCAGGCCGAGCCCCGGCACGACGGTCGGCCGGACCAGGGCGAGCGCCTCCCCGTCCCGCCGCCCGGCGAGCAGGTTGGCGAGCCCCGGATTGGCGCGCACGCCGAACACCTTGTGCTGGCGCGGGCGCCGCATGTCGGCGTCGATGAGCAGCACCCGGCGGCCGCTGCGGGCGATGCTGATGGCCGTGTTCACCGAGACGAGATCCTTGCCCTCGCCGGGCAGCGGGCTCGTCACCAGCACGTGGCGCAGCGCCGCGCCGGCGCGGGCCAGCGACAGCGAGGTGCGCAGCGAGCGAAACGCCTCGGCAAACGCGCCGCGCGGGTTGGCGAGGCTGCACAGATCCGAGGCGCGGTCGCCGCGCGCGTGCCGTCCCGCCGCCGGAACCAGTCCCAGCACCGCGATGCCGAGGTCGTTCTCGACGTCGTCGACCGATTTGAGCGAGCCGTCGAGCGAGTGCAGCAGGAACGACAGGCCGAACCCGAGCAGCAGACCCACCAGCGCGGCGAGCACGAGGCTCTGGCCCGTGCGCGGAAAGGAGGGCGCACCGGGCACCTTGGGGGCGGTGATCTCGAAGACGTTGTCTTCCTTGGTGCCGGCGGCGCTCGCGATCTCGATCTCCTCGATGCGCTTGATGATGGACCGGTAGGAGGCGTTGGCGGACTCGTAGCTGTCCTTCTCGAGGTTGTACTGCACGGCCAGGCGGTTCTGCTCCATCACCCGGTGCTCCTGGTCGACGAGCGCGCGCCTGAGCTCCTCCTCCTGACGCCGGCACCGGTCGAGATCGGCCTCGGCGGCCGCGAGGATGCCGCGGGTCTCCTCCTCGAGCCGGTCGCTCACGACGTCGCGCCGCGCCACCATGCGCCGCATCTCGGGATGGTTCTCGCCGAAGCGCGCGCCGAATTGCCGGATCTCGTGGTCCGCCTTGACGAGCTCGAGCTTCAGGTCGCGGACGATCGGATTGCCGCTCACCTCGGGCAGATCCCCGAGCGGCCGGCGGCCGGCCACCGCTGCGTGGATGTTGTGGTAGCGGCTCTCGCTGCGGATGCGCTGGGCCTCGACCTCGGTGAGCGCGGTGCTGATCTCCTTCAGGCGCTCCTTGACGATGTCCTGGTTGTCCTCGAGCGAGACCATGTTGTGCTCGACCATGAAGCGCTGCAGGGATGCGGCCTGCTTCTCGACCTTGGGGCGGAGCTCGCCCGCCTTGGCTTTGAGCGCGGCCAGGCCGTCCGCGGTCACCCCGAGGCGCCGGCGCCGGTACTCCTCGATGTAGGTCCGGACCAGGTGGCCGAGCGCGCGCGCGGCCATCTCCGGGTCGACCCACTCGAACTGGACTCGCGCCAGCCGGGTCCGGCGGATCGGCTCGACCCGGAAGCAGTCGCGGAATCGACCCAGCGGATCGCGCGCTCCCCGGAACCGCTCGTGCTCCCCGAAGCCCCAGCGCACGAAGACCTTCTCCAGCACGGGTTCGCTCAGCAGGAGGTGGTACTGGGTCTCGGTGAACTCGCGCTGCGCCTCGCCGACGCCGGCCCCGGTCACGGTGGGATCGTAGACCTCCTTGAAGTCGGTGAGGTTCAGCCTGCCGGGCTCGATCATGATCAGGCACTCGGCGGCGTAGCGCGGGGTGACGGTGAACACCGCCACCGCGGCCGCCAGCACCGCCAGGGCCGTGACCCCGAGCCAGGTCCAGCGGTAGAGCAGCAGCACGCGCAGCGCGTGCTGGAGCACGTGCGGGCGGGACGCCGGCAAACCGTCGGCCACCAACGCCGGGCGCTCGGTCAGCGCCCGGGGAGAATCGGATGACTCCATGGTTCTGCGATGCCTCCGGCGGCCGCCGCGCTAGAGCGGCCGCGTTCCCAGCCCGATGCTGAAGACCGACGTGATCCCGTCCCAGATGCCCAGCAGGAAACTCTTGCCGGCGGTCTGGCGGACCTCGAGGATGTCGCCCGCCTGGAGAAACAGGTTGGGCGCCTCGCCGCGCGCGATCGCCAGCAGATTCAGTGGGATGGCCGTCTCGCCGCCCGCCAGGCGGCGTTTCAGCAGGCAGTCCTCGGGAGAGGCTTCCCGCTCGCGCAGGCCGCGCGCCAGCGCCACGGCGTCGAGCACGGTGGTCGGCCGCTTGAGCCGGAAACCGCCCGGCTCGCGGACGTACCCGAACACGTAGAAGTTGCCCGCCTCGGGCACGTGGACCACGTCGCCGTCGACGAGCACCATGTTGAGCGCCAGGTTGCCGAGATCGAGCAGCTCGTAGAGGTCCACGGTGATGCGCTCCAGGGGCGCCGGGCAGGCGGGGGCGGGCCGGGCCGCCTCCGCGCCGGTCTCGGCGTCCGGGGCAAGTCCTGCGGGGCGGGGCCGCCGCGCCGCCGCCTCCGACGTGCGCAGCACGTAGGCCGCCTCGCCGGCGCGCTCGTCCGGGCCGCCGGCCAGCGAAAGCACATCGAGCAGTGTGGTGACGTTGCGTCGCAGCCGGTAGACGCCGGGCTCGCGCACCGCGCCGACCACCGAGATGCGCTTGGACTCGAACTCCTTCACGGCCACGGTGACGCGGGGCTCGCGCAGGATGCCCTTGACCTGGAGCAGGTGCTCGATGTGCCGCTGGATCTCCCCGGGGGTGCGGTGCGCGGCCGGGACCACGCCGAGCACGGGCAGGGCCACGGTCCCCGACTGGGCCACCCGCACCTCCAGCGTGCGCATTTCCTCGCGCAGCTCCCATTCGTAGATGCTGATCGCGAGCAGGTCGTCGGGACCCGCCCGATAGTCCTCGGACTCCAGCGGAGCCGCCGCGAAGGAACACGCGATGAGGCGGCGGCTCTCCGGGTCGGTCAACGAGTCCCAGCGAGCCATCACCACCTGGTTCACCTCGGTGGTCTCGGGCGCGCTGCGGCAGCCGGCGGCGCACAGCCACGCCGCCAGCGCACCGAGCGCAACGAAGAACACGAATCGCATCACCGCCTCGCTTCCCGCCGCCGGCAGCCAGCTGCGCTCCGGCGATCCACCGAGTCCCCTTGATCGGCCGGCCGTCGTATCAGGCCGAAACCCCGCCGTAACGGCCGGTCAACGAAGGAGTTGCCGCTCGCAACCGGGCGCCGGGGCGCGGGCGCCGGCGGGCGTGGAGCACCGCGGCGCCACGGCACGGAGCGGGTCCTTCCGGGACGCCGGGGCGCGCGCTACACTTGCGCTCCTTCATCCGCGGCGGTTCCGCGCAACCCGCGACCTCGGAGCTTGCATGTCCCGGCCGAAGAAGCGACTGCTCATCCTCGTCGGCGTGCTCCTGAGCATGCTCTTCCTCGGCTACTCGCTCCGGGGCACGGATTTCGGGGCGATCGGCGGGGCGCTGGCCGACGCCAACTGGTGGCTGTGCGCGCCCATGCTGGCCGCCTATGCACTCTACTACTGGATCAAGGCGATCCGCTGGCGGCTCTTGCTCCAGCCGATGACGCGGACCACGGCGCGCGCGATCTTCAAGCCGATGATGATCGGGTTCCTGTTCAACAACCTGCTGCCGGCCCATCTCGGCGAGCTGGTCCGCATGTACCTCGGCGCCCGCCAGCTCCGGCTCCGCAAGACGCAGGTGCTCGCGACGATCGTGCTGGAGCGCATGTTCGACTTCCTGTCGGTCGTGTTCTTCCTCGGCCTGGTGCTGATCGTGGGCAAGGACATCCCGGCGAGCCTGGTCAGCCTGGGCTACGCCACGGCGGCGGGCGGCCTGGGGTTCCTCGCGATCGCGGCCGTCTACATCCGCTGGACCCCGGGCTTCCTGGGCGCGCTGCGCGCCCTGACCCTCTTCGTGCCCCGCCTTGCGCGCCTCCGCGGTCTGGCCTGGCTCGCGCGGGCGCGCGAGGGCGCGTTTCATCAGCTCGAGGTCGGCGTGGAGGGACTCTACGCGCTGAAGAACCCGCGGCTGCTGGCGGGCGTCGTTGCGACCTCGCTCGCCCAGTGGGCCTGCATGGGCGTCTCGGCGTACCTGGCCATGCGCGCGGTGCGCCTCGAGACGCGGATGTCGGCCGCCTTCGTGGTGCTCGCCGCCACCACGTTCGGCGTGACGCTACCGGCGGCTCCCGGGTTCCTCGGCACCATCCAGGCCGCCTTCAAGGTGGCGCTCCTGCCCTACGGCGTCTCCGCCACCGCGGCTTTCGCCGCCTCGGCCTTCTTCCACGTGCCGACCTATCTCGCCGTCACGCTGCCGGGGCTCTATCTCCTCCGGCGCACCGGCTACCGGTTGCGCCAGATCCAGCAGGAAGCCGAGGCGGCCGCGGGGGAAGCCGCCGACGATCGGAGCGACTGAAGCGCCGCGGATCACTTCGGCGTGGCGGCGGCCCCCAGCTGCTCCAGCCGCGCGCTCGCCTGCTTGACCACTTCGCTGTCCTGCCACTCGCCCGTGCCCGCCTCGAGGCACGCACGGTAGGCCTGGATGGCCTTGTCCCGCTGGCCGAGCTTCTCGCAAGAAAGCCCCAGGTAGGTCAGCGCGGGGGGATAGGCAACGGCCTTGGTCACGGTCTCGAAGCTCGACGCGGCCTCGGCGTACTTGCCCTGGCCGAAGCTCGCCATGCCGAGGCCGAAATGGCTGTCCAGGTCAGCGGGAAGAAGACGCACCGCGTCGCGGAATCCCGCCTCCGCCTCGGCGAGCTTGTTGCGCGCCAGGTTCGCGGCGCCGAGCCCCCGCACCGCCGGCTGGTAGCGGCGGTCCGCCTCGATCGCGCGGCGATAGGCGCCCAGCGCGTCGCTCGCACGACCGGTGGCGCGGAGCAGATCGCCTTCCAGGCGAAAGAACGGCGCCTGGCGGGGTCTCATGGACTGCGCCTGGCGGCAGAGCTGGAGTGCCTGGGCGTGCTCGCCCTTCAAGGCCAGCGCGCTGGCCTGGTCGAAGACGTCGTAGGCCTTCTGTGCCTCGCGCAGCCCGCCCAGACG
>JAFGQW010000076.1 GCA_016935485.1 Planctomycetota bacterium
CGGGCAGGATCAACCTCGGTCAGCGAGCAACCTCGGTCGGTTCGGGCGGAGCAACCTCGGTCGGTTCGAGCACCGTCGGTCGGCGGGGCCAGGTCGGCGGGACCAGCCGGAGCACCGTCAGTCAGTTCGCCTGTGGCGGGGCGGCGGGAGCAACGTCGGTGGGTCTGCGCTGCCGTTCGCGCGAAGTGAGGGCATGCTCGACCGCGGGGCACCGCTTTGCCAGGCCGCAGCCGCACGTGCGACGCCGGAAGGCGTCGATGAGCCGGATGTTCAGATAGAGAACGGCGGCAAGCACGATCGCCATGCACAAGGTGTCCTGCATCACGCGCCTCCCAGCGTGCGGACCAGGTGCGACGTGGCGAGAGCGGCCAGGTAGGCCAGTGCGGTCATGTAGCTAAAGGCGAGCGCCGGCCATTTCCAGGATCGCGTCTCTCGCCACATGACCATCAACGTCGGCGCACACTGGCAGCAAAGCGCGTAGAAGACCATGAGTGCGAGCGCGGAGCCAAGGGTGAACACCGGTAGGCCGGCGCGCGGGCCCCCCTCCCACTGCGCGCTCCGGAGTTTGCCACGCAGCGCCACCTCGTTCATGTCGTCGCCCACGCGGTAAATCACCCCGAGCGCAGAGATCACGACTTCCCGCGCCGGAAACGATGCCAGGATCGCGACGCCAACCTTCCAGTCCCACCCCACGGGCGCCACCACCGGCTCGATCACCCGGCCAAGGCTTCCGATGTAGCTCTGCTGGAGCCGAGTGCTCGCGTCCGGTGCGCCCGATCCCGCCGGCCAATAACTGAGTGCCCACACCACGATGGAAGCGGCCAGGATGAGTGTGCCCGCGTTTCTCACGAAACCCGCGCCGCGCTCGACCACGCGGCCGAACACGATGCGCGGCGAGGGCGCCTTGTACGGCGGAAGCTCCAGCAGAAAGGGGCGCTCGCGGCCGCTGAGGATCGTCTTCTTGAGGAGGAAGGCAACCGGGATGGCGACCAGGATCCCGACGAAGTACATGCTCGCGAATACCAGACCCTGCAGATTCAGGAAGCCCAGGATCGATCGGCTAGGGATGAAGGCTGCGATGAGCAGGGTATAGATCGGAATTCGGGCGCTGCACGACATGAGCGGCGCGACGAGGATGGTCAGCAGCCGGTCGCGTCGGCTCTCGATCGTGCGGGCTGCCATGATTCCCGGAACTGCACAGGCGAAGGCGGACAGCATCGGGATGAAAGACCTTCCCGACAGGCCGCAGCAGCGCAGCAACCGGTCCATGAGAAAGGCAGCACGCGCCATGTACCCGCAGTCCTCGAGCACGGCGATGAAGGCGAACAGCACCAGGATCTGCGGCAGGAACACCAGTACTGCGCCGACGCCGGCAACGATGCCGTGGGCGAGCAGGTTCTTCAGCGCGCCTTCACCGAGCCAAGTCCAGGATGCAACCTGTCCGGAAAGCGCACCAAAGGCCCCGTCGACCAGATCAATGAGCGGGGCTGCCCACTGGAAAATGCACACGAACATGGCGCCCATCACGACCATGAAGATGGCGGTACCGAAGAGGCGGTGGGTCAGCAGCCGATCAAGTCGGTCACTGGCGGTCGTGGGCGGCCGCGGCGGTCGTTGGAGCACTTCGCTCGCCAGCCGATCGATGTAACGGTAGCGGACTTCCGCCTCGAGATAGGCCAGCTGCTCCGTCTCGTCGGGAAGCACGAGGTCACGACAGCGCTGAATCAACGTCTCGACCTGGGGACCGCCGATTGCGACGAGACGCCGTTCTGCTTCTCCCCCGAAGTCGAGCAGCGTGCGGCGACATTCGACGAGCGGCATATCGGGCAGATTGACGGTCGCCAGATCTTCGCGGAGTTGCTGTTCGGCCCGGTGCAGCTCCTCGGGGAATCGACACGGCGGCTTCGGGGGGGCAGGATTGGCCAGCGCTTGCCGGAGGACCTCGCGAAGCGCGTCCAGTCCGTATCCGCGGTTTGCGACGCAAGGCACCACGGGGATGCCGAGGCGGCCGACGAGTCGATCCGCGTCGATCCGCAGGGCGCGCGCTTCGGCGACGTCCACCATGTTCAGGCACACGATGGTCGGCAGCCCGAGTTCCATCGCCTGCGTGACCAGGTAGAGATTGCGCTCGAGGTTCGCTGCATCGACGACCACCACGACGGCGTCAGGTCGATCGATTCCTTTCTTGCGCCCCAGCAGAACATCCACTGCGATCATCTCATCGGGCGACCGGGCGGCGAGACTGTACGTGCCGGGCAGGTCGATCAGTTCGACCCCGCTCATCCCCTTGAGGCTTCCCGAAACCCGATCGACGGTCACGCCGGGGTAATTACCCGTGCGGGCGTGGAATCCGGTCAGGCGGTTGAAGACCGTGGTCTTGCCCGTGTTGGGATTGCCGATGAGCGCGACCGATCGCGTCCGAGGCGGCGGTGGAGGCTCGAGCGTCACGGATGCGACTCCAGCGTGACGTCGATGAGCTTGGCTTCCGCCTTTCGAAGGGACAGGTAATAGCCGCGTAGCCGCACCTGCAGAGGGTCTCCCAGAGGAGCCAGGCGGATCACGTCCACGGCGACGCCGGGGGTGAGGCCCATCTCGAGAAGCCGCTGCATCAAAGGTACCGTGCAACGGAACCTGCGAACCACACCGCGCTGCCCCACGCGGAGATCGGCGAGCGATAGCCGATCCGCAGTTGCTGCCTCATCATCAGGTTGCATCGGGTACCGATCGGCTTCGGGACTTCAGACGATGTGCGTGATCCGAAACGGAGATTCCCGCGCAAGTCGTGCCACCGGATGTGCTTGCCGCTGCTCTCACACGTCGGCTAGCTGGTCGGACACGACAATACTCACCGAGTGTGTTTGACTTACCAAACACCGGATCAGTCTATTGCAGGCGTGGGCGGTTTTCCAGGCAATCCTGCGCGGGGGGCGCCGACCGCCGGGGTTTGACCAGAGGGAGGATCGAACCGCGGGCGGGGAGCGGCGGCCGGGGTCGCGTTGGACTGCGCTGGAGGGCTTCCGATCGCGGACTGATCGGGAGGGCGGTCTGACCGGGGCGGCGTGACCGGCGTTGCGACTGTGGGGGTCTGACCGAGGTTCCCGGGGGACCGGGCGGTACCGACCGAGGTTGCGTTGGGGCGGGGGGCGGCGGGCCTGACCCGGCGGGCCTGACCGGGCGGTACCGACCGAGGTTGCGTTGGGGCGCGGGCTGGCGGAGCCCGAGCCGGGAAGCCGGCCGTCGGTCCGGAAACGGCGGCCTGTTGCGCAAGGGTGCGTCTCAGGCGGTCGCCTGCTGCGTCAGACCCCGGCGCGGGAGCCTCGGCCCGTCGCGGGCGGCGGAACATCCGTCGGCGCAGCGCGTTCCCCTTGCCCGTCCCAGCCGCTGGCACCCCTGGCCCCCGACCAGCTCGCGGCCAGCGCCTGGTCCAGGTCGGCGATCAGGTCATCGGCGTTCTCGATGCCGACCGACAGCCGCACCAGCCCGTCCGTGATCCGCGCGCGCTTCCTCGCCTCGGCGCCCATCGTGGCATGGGTCATGCTCGCCGGATGCTGGATGAGCGTTTCGACGCCGCCCAGGCTCACCGCGAGCCCGCACAGCTTGACGGCGTTCATCACCGCCTTGCCCGCCGCGAGCCCGCCGCGCACCCCGAAGCTGATCATGCCCCCCGGGCCCTTCATCTGCCGCTTGCCGAGCTCGTACTGCGGGTGGCTCTTCAATCCCGGAAACGCCACCCACTCGACCTGCGCATGGCTTTCCAGGAAGTCCGCGACCTTCTGGGCGTTCTCGCAGTGGCGCGCCATCCGGAGCGCCAGCGTCTTCACCCCGCGGTGCACCAGGAAAGACTCCAGGGGAGGCAGCACGCCGCCGAGGAGGTTCAGCTTGCTGCGGAGCATCCCGTACTGCGCCTCCTCGCGCGTGATGATTGCGCCGCCGACGACGTCCGCGTGGCCGTTCAAGAACTTGGTCAGGCTGTGCACGACCAGATCGGCGCCCCAGGCGAACGGCTGCTGGAGAATGGGGCTCATGAACGTGTTGTCCACGATGAGCAGCGCGTCGTGCTCGTGCGCGAGCGCGGCCACCTTCTCCAGATCGGTGATCACCAGCGTCGGGTTGCCCGGCGTCTCCACGAACACGACCTTCGTGCGCGGCCGCATGGCCCGCTTCACCGCGTCGAGGTCGGAGGTGTCCACCACGTCGGATTCGATTCCCAGCCGGGGCAGCTCCTGCTCCACCAGCGTGCAGGTCGGCCCGTAGACCGCGTCGCTGCACACCAGGTGGTCTCCCGCCCTGAGAAACCCGGTGAGCGCCGTGTAGATCGCGGCCATGCCGCTTCCGCAGGCCAGCGCCCGAACGCCTCCCTCGAGCGTGGCTAGGCAGTTCTCCAGGGCCTGCACGGTCGGGTTGAGCATGCGGGAGTAGATGTAGCCACGCTCCGTACCGGCAAACAGCGCCGCGCCGTGATCGGCGTCCCGGAAGGAGAAGGTGGAAACCTGATAGATGGGCGGGACCACCGGGCTGAACTCGTAGCGGTCGACTCCGGCATGCACCGCGAGCGTTTCCGGCGACTGGGTGTCGTGCGTGCTCATGTTCACTTCCTTCCTCCGGTCCGCGGCGTGTCGGTTCCCGACGGGACCGGGCCTGTTCGTCCGCCGTCAGCTCCGCAGCGGATGTGGAACTCAGGAATAGTCCAATCCGAAAGCTCGGAGTAGAGGTCGGCACCCTGTGCCGGTGCCCGCGCCGCTACGGTTCCCGCCCGCTGTCCCGGGCCGTCCTGCTGCCGCGGCGCCCCCCCCGGCCAGCTCAATCGCGGCACCTGCCGCCGCGTTGCGGATGGTCGCACACGTTGCCGCCGGCCGCGAGCGTGCCCGCCAGGTACGCCTCGACCGTCTCCCGCGCGCCGGCCGCGCTCACGCCGGTCACCACCCGCATGCCCTGCTCCGCGAACAGCTGCTGGGCCCGCATCCCCATACCTCCGGTCAGCACCACGTCGACCTTCTGCGCCGACAGCCACGCCGGCAGCACGCCGGGCTCGTGCGGCGGGGCATCGAGCACCTGCTCGCTCTCGATCCGCTTCTGCTCGGTGTCGACCGCGAAGATGGCGAACTGCGGCGCATGGCCGAAGTGCTCGCACAACCTGCCGTTCTGCACGGGCATCGCGATTCGCATGAACGCGCCTCCTTCCTGGCATCCGGATTCCCCCTTCCGGGAAATCTCGTTCGCGTCTCGTTGTTGTTCAGGCCGGTTTCCCCGACCTGCCCTCCGATGAACTGTTTCCTCACGTCCCCGGCCGGTTCGCGGACCTACGCCGGTTTCGGGGCGGCCGCGCCGTTCGCCGCGCCCGGCACCTGCACTGCCGGGAACCCGCGGCGGCTACTCCGGGCTATCCGGGCCGGCGCGCCAGAACCGTCAGCCGGCGCTCCTGCGAAGCCCCCGTCCTCGCCCGCCGCCGCCGGCTCCCCGTCCTCGCCCGCCGCCGCCGGCTCCCCGTCCTCGCCCGCCGGCACCGCCGCCGCGTTTCGGGCCGCGGCCGCCTCCCCGGCCGACCCCCGGCTCACGGTTCGCGCCGCCCCCGGCGCCCCGGCCTCTGCATCCGCCACGTCCACCGCCCGTCGCGGGCCCCTCGCCGCGCGGTCCGGTGCGATCTCCACCTGGCATGCTTCACCTCCTGTCTGTCTGTGCTCGGGCTATCCGGGCTTCGATTCATTGCCAGCGCGCTTGCTGCCGGGATCGTGGTCGCCAAGCTCCTGCGGCCGACAGCAGCGCCGGCGGCGGCGGCCGCCCCGGCGACCACCCCTGCACAGGAACTGGTCGCGCTCCAGCGTCCCCCGCGCGTAGGCCTCGAGTGCGTTCCGAGCCGGCCCGATCACGCCCCAGATCACCTCGATCCCGAGCGCTTCCAGATCCGCCTGATAGCGGCGAGGAATGCCGCCGCAGATCACCGCCGATACTCCCAGCGACTCGAGCCACGCGGGAATGCGATCCGGCGAGACCGCGTCGGCCTCCTCCACCGCGGCCGCTCCGGCGCCATCGCTTCCGATCTCGCTCACCAGGAAGCGCATGCTCCCGCCGAAGCGCGGAGAAACCTCTTCCCCGAAGAGGGCGATCGCGATCTTCTTCACGTTTCGAGTCTCCGCACGTCCTGGCGCGGCCTGAGCACACTGTGTTCCGTAGCAAGAGGTTTTTTGCAAACTATTATCAGTAAAGTATTTGGGGTGACCAGGCAAGCTTGGATTGACCCTCCGAGAAGGTTGCGCTTCTGAAACCGATCTCAACGAGTCGCCGCAAAACACTTCCTATCAAGAACTAAGGTTCTCTCCATAATGCGACGTAATGTTGCTTATGTGGAACATTTCGCGGGAGATCGGGGCCCCGATCCGACCTATCGCAGCCGGATCCCGAGCCGGCGCATCTTCCGCCAGAGCGTGGTCCGGCTCACCCCCAGCTCCCGGCCCGCGGCCGCCCTGTTCCCGCCGTGCTTGGCCAGGACCTCCTCGATGACCCGGCGCTCGGCGTCGTCCAGGACGGAACCGCCCGCTCCGCCGCCCTCGGACTCGTCCGACTCGACGGGCACCTTGCCCGAGATCTCCACCGGCAGGTGCTGGAGACCGATGGTGCGATCCTTGACCAGCACGAAGGCGTGCTCGATCGCGTGCTCGAGCTCGCGGACGTTCCCGGGCCAGCGGTAGCGCAGCAGGGCACGCATCGCCTGCGGGGAGACGCCGCTCACCCGCCGGCCGGTCAGCCCGCGGCCGGTCAGCTCGTTGAATCGCGCGACGAAGTGATCCACCAGGAGCGGGATATCCTCCGGACGCTCGCGCAGCGGCGGGAGCCTCAGGCGCACGGTGTTGATCCGATAGTAGAGATCCTCCCGGAACCGCTCCCGGCCCACGCGCTCCTTCAGGTCCCGGTGCGTGGCCGCGAGGATCCGCACGTCCACGCGTCGGGCCTGGCTCGCGCCGACCGGCTCGAACGTGCCATCCTGCAACACGCGAAGCAGCTTGACCTGCATTGCGAGCGACATGTCGCCGATCTCGTCCAGGAACAGCGTGCCGCCATCGGCGAGCTCGAAGCGCCCCTGGCGCGCCTGCCGCGCATCGGTGAAGGCGCCGGCCACGTGGCCGAACAGCTCGGACTCCAGCAGCGTGTCCGGCAGCGAGCCGCAGTTCACGGCGATGAACGGCCGCTCGCACCGGGCGCTCCGGTCGTGGATCGCGCGCGCCAGCAGGCCCTTGCCGGTGCCGGTCTCGCCCTCGATCAGCACGGCCGCGGTGCTGGCCGCCACGTCGTCCACCAGCGCGAACACCGCCTGCATCCGGTGGTTCTTGCTCACCAGGTCGCCCAGCGTGTAGCGGCGCCTGGTCTCGCGGCGCAACTGCTCCACCGCGGACAGGTCCCGGAACGTCTCCACCCCGCCGAGCAATTCGCCGTCCCGCCCGCGGAGCACAGCGGTCGAGACGCTGATGGGCACCTCCTCGTTCTTGCGGTTGAGAATGTTCACCTCGAGACCGCTCCGGTTGAGGCCCGTGCGGATCGACTCCGCGAGCAGGCATCCCCCCTGGCAGACCGAGGAGCGGAAGACGTTGTAGCAGCGCTCGCCGATCGCCTCGTCGGCGGTGAACCCGGTGATCTCCTCGGCGGCGCGGTTGAAGCTGGTGATCACCAGGTCGCGGTCGACCGTGAACACGCCGTCGGCGACGGAGTCGAGGATGATGGCGACCTCTTCCGCGCTGAGCCGGCGGGGCTTGGACTCGCGACGCATGGGTGGGTTGCTCTCTCGGTTCGCTCCCCGGCTCAAGTGTAGGCCAACCCCGGGCCGGTGTCAGGCCGTTTGCAGGGCCGGCGGGGTCCCGCGCTGCGGCACCCGGACCCGGCTGCCGCCCGAGCCGTGCCGCCGGCTGCCGACACGAGGCTTGCCCGCGCCGCCAGGACCGCGCTACCATCTTGCCGGTGCGGCGGCGCTCTGCCGGGCAGGGCGGCAGCACCGTCCTCACCAGTGCAGCGGACGCGATCCCCATGCAGCAGCGGTTCTCTTCGTTCTTCGCCTCGCGCCGCGGCATCCTCGTCGCCGGCGCGATCATCGGGGTCGTCGCGGCCCTGCTCCAGTATCTCGGCAATCCTCCCAACATGGGCGTTTGCGTGGCGTGCTTCGAGCGCGACATGGCGGGCGCGCTCGGTCTTCACCGCGCGGCGGCCGTGCAGTACATCCGCCCGGAAATCATCGCCTTCGTCCTCGGCGCGCTCGGTGCCGCGCTGGTGGCGGGCGAGTTCCGGCCGCGCGCGGGCTCCGCGCCCATCGTGCGCTTCGTGCTGGGCATGTTCGCCATGGTGGGCGGGCTCGCGTTTCTCGGCTGCCCGTGGCGCGCGCTGCTGCGTCTCGCCGGCGGCGATCTCAATGCCGTCATCGGCGCGGCTGGGCTCGTGCTCGGGGTCGCCGCTGGCGTGGGCTTCCTCAAGAACGGCTACAGTCTGGGCCGTAGCTACCGGACCTATCGCGGCGCCGGACTCATCCTGCCGCTTCTGATGGTGGGGCTCCTGCTGCTGGTCGTCTGCCGGCCGCGCTTCACGCCGGACGGACCCATCTTCTTCAGCACGACGGGGCCGGGGGCCATGCACGCGCCGATCCTGCTCGCGCTCGCGGCCGGGCTCGTGATCGGCGGGCTCGCGCAGCGCACGCGGTTCTGCACCATGGGCTCGGTCCGGGACGTGATGCTGATGGGCGACACGCACCTGATCAGCGGCGTGGGCGGTCTCCTTGCCGCCGCGTTTGCCGTGAATCTGGTGCTCGGCCAGGTCCACTTCGGGTTTGGCGGCCAGCCGGTGGCGCATTCGAGCCACCTGTGGAACGTCCTCGGCATGAGCCTGTCGGGGCTCGCCTACGCGCTGGGCGGAGGGTGCCCGGGCCGCCAGCTCATCCTCTCCGGCGAGGGCGACGGCGACGCAGGGATGTTCGTGCTCGGCATGATCGTCGGCGCCGGCGTCGCCCACAACTTCGCGCTGGCGGCCACGCCGGACCGGATCGTGGGCGGCGCGATCGAGGTGGGAGGTCTCGGACCGGCCGGCATGGTGGCCGTGGTGCTCGGCCTCGTCGTGTGCCTGGCCGTCGGGTTCACGATGCGGGAGAAGCTCTGACGTGCCGTTCCGGCAGGCTCATGCGCGCCCGGACGTCGCGCCGTGAAACGGGCCTGCCCCCCGCGCCTTCCCGCCGGCGCGGTCGCAGGCTTCTTCGGGAGTGAGCAGCATGACCAGGCAAGTGGACGCGCGCGGGCTGTCGTGCCCGCAGCCCGTGATCCTGGCGCGTCAGGCCATCCGGGCCGGTGAGTTTCCGGTGGAGGTGCTGGTGGACACCCGGACCTCGTGCGACAACGTCCGCCGCGCGATGGAGATGCTCGGCCATACCGTCGCGGTCGCCGCCGACGGGGACGACTTCAAACTGAAGATTACCCGGTGAGCGCACGGTTCGCATGATCTACCTCGACCACGCCGCGACCGCGTTCGCCCGCCCCCCCGAGGTGCGCGACGCCATGGTGCACTTCCTCGATCGGGTCTCCGCGAACCCCGGCCGCTCGGGCCACCGCCTTTCGCTCGCGGCCGCCGAGGTGGTCTACGAGGCGCGCGAGGCCGTGGCGGAGCTCTTCCACGCGCCGGATCCGCTCCGCGTCGTCTTCGGGCTCAACGGCACGGAGGCCATCAATCAGGCGCTGGTCGGCCTGCTCCGGCCCGGAGACCACGTGGTCACCTCGAGCCTCGAGCACAACGCCGTGATGCGGCCGCTCCGGGCGCTCGAGGCGCGCGGCGTGGCCGTGACCGTGGTCCGCTGCTCGCCGGAGGGCCTGCTGGATCCGGCGCACATCGAGCAGGCACTGCGGCCCGAGACACGGATGATCGTGCTCAATCACGCCTCCAACGTGGTCGGCACCGTGCTCCCCGTGGCGGCGGCCGGACGGATCGCGCGCGCGCACGGCGTCCTTTTGCTCGTCGACGCGGCGCAGACCGCCGGGGCCTGGCCCATCGACGTCGAGGGCGACCACATCGATCTCCTCGCGTTCACCGGGCACAAGTCGCTGCTCGGCCCGACCGGCACCGGAGGCCTCGTGATCGGCGCACGGGTGGACCCGGGCGCGATGCAGCCGCTCAAGCACGGCGGCACCGGGAGCGCATCGGAACACGAGCGCCAGCCGGAGTTCCTGCCGGACCGCCTCGAGAGCGGGACTCCCAACGCGGTCGGGATCGCGGGGCTGGGGGCGGCGGTCCGGTGGCTCCTCGACCGCGGGATCGAAGCCGTCCAGGAGCAGGAGGCCGCCCTGGCGGTGCGGCTCATCGCGGGGCTCTCCGCCATTGCGGGCGTGCGGGTGTACGGGACCGAAGACCCTGCGAGGCGGACGGCGACCGTTTCCTTCACGGTGGCGGGGCGCTCCGTTGCGGAGGTCGGCTACGCGCTCGACGAGTCATTCGACATCCTCAGTCGCGTGGGGCTCCACTGCGCGCCCGCGGCGCACCGGACGATCGGGACGTTCCCCGAGGGCACGGTGCGGTTCAGCCTCGGCCTGTTCAACAACGCCGACGACGTGGATTGCGCGGTGGACGCGGTGGCGCGGATCGCCGGAGGCTCGCCATGAGCAGCGAGGCCCACGCGGTGGTCGTCGTCCACTCGACGAGCCATGCCATGAAGATCACCCGGCGCCTCAAGGAGCGCGGGCTGGCGTGGAAGCTCGTGCCCGTGCCGCGGCACATCAGCTCGGACTGCGGGGTCTGCGTGCGAATTCTCCGGGCCGACGTCGAGGCGGTCCGGTCTGCGGTCGCGGAGCTCGGGGTCGAGATCGTGGGCATCGAGGAGATCTGAGGGGCCGCGCGCGCCCCCGTAGGCGCCGCACCGGACCCGGTTGGCGAATACCGGAGCACCGGGCCGCCGCGGCCGGCTCCGGAAAGGAGCACGGACATGGCACCAGAGCTTGATTCCGGGGAGGCGCTGCGCCGGCTGCGCCAGGGCAATGATCGTTTTGCGGCGGGATGCGCCGAGCATCCCCACCTTTCTCTCGACCACCTCCGCGCCGTCGCCGAAGCCGGCCAGCACCCGTTTGCCGCCGTGGTGGGGTGTTCAGACTCCCGGTGTCCGATCGAGCTCGTCTTCGACGCCGGCGTGGGGGACGTCTTCGTGATCCGCGTGGCCGGGAACTTCTGCTCCGGCGACGAGATCGCCTCCGTGGAATACGCGGCCGTCCATCTGGAGGTGCCACTGGTCGTCGTGCTCGGGCACACCGGCTGCGGTGCGGTCACCGCGGCGGTGGCGGGTGAGGAGGCCGAGGGGAGGATCCCGCAGCTGCTGGGCGAGATCGAGCCGGCGGTGCGGAAAGCGCGGAGCCTGTATCCGGCTGCGGCGCCGGGGGAGCTCGTCGACGCGGCGGCACGCGAGAACGTCTGGCACGCGATCGAGAACCTGTTCTGCGAGAGCCGGCCGATCGCCGCGCGCGTGCGCGAGGGCCGTACCCAGGTGCACGGCGCCTTCCTGGAGCTGGCCACCGGTCGCGTCGAGTGGCTCGGCGAGCATCCGCAGCAAGCGGCGCTGATGATGCGCTGAGGGACCGCGCAGGGGGTGTCGCGGAGTCACGCCCAATGGGGTCTGACGCCGTTCCGCCGCGGAACGGGGTCTGACCCCGTGCCCGGGTGCGCGTGCGCGTGCGGGTGCGGGTGTCGCGCGCGGGCTGAGGAGGTCGCGAGCACGAGCACGAGCACGACGACGAGCACGAGAAAGACGCGTCGCGTGCGGGTGTCGCGCGCGAAATACGCGCGCTCAGGTGGCGCGGGCGGATTGCGCCCGCGGGGCCTCACGGCACGGGATGCAGCGGCTCCTCGCCGCGCAGCACGCGGATCAGGTCCGTCGCGGCGAGCTCCGCCATGCGCGAGCGCGCGGCGACGGTGGCGCTTCCGGTGTGCGGGCAGAGCACGGCGTTCGGCAGCTCCGTGAGCCCCGGCATGAGCTCCGGTTCGTTCTCGTACACGTCCAGCCCGGCGCCCCCGATCCGCCCCTCGCGGAGCGCGGTAACGAGCGCCGCCTCGTCGATCACGGGCCCGCGGCTGGTGTTCACCAGGATGGCCGTCGGCTTCATCGCCTCGAGCTCCGCGCGGCCGATCAGATGGCGCGTCTCCGGGGTGAGCGGCACGTGCAGCGAGAGGAAGTCGCTCTCGCGGAGCAGCGCTCCGAGCGCGACTCGCCGCGCGCCGAGCTCCCGCTCCAGCGGCTCACTGGCCTCACGGTCCGCATACAGCACCCGCATGCCGAAGCCGCGCGACTTGAGTGCAAACGCAGTCCCGATTCGCCCCGCTCCCACCACGCCCAGCGTCGCCCCGGCGAGTTCCGTCCCCAGGAACTGCATCGGCCCCCAGCCGGTCCAGCACCCCGCGCGCACGAACCGGTCGGACTCCGCCACGCGCCGCGCCGCCGCGAAGAGCAGCGCCCACGCCATCTCGGCGGTCGCGTCGGTCAGCACTCCCGGAGTGTGGGTCACCACGATGCCGCGCCGCCGGCACGCGGCGACGTCGATGTTGTTGTAGCCGACGGCGTAGTTGGCGAACACCCTCACCTGCGGCGCCGCATCGAGCACCTCCTCGTCGATGGCGTCGGTGAGCTGGCAGAGCACGCCGTCGCATCCCCGCACCTTCGCGAGCAGCTCGGCGCGCGCGAGCGCCCGATCCTCGGGGTTGACCTCGAGCGAGACTCCCGCCTGCTCGAGCCGCTTCATCCCCGGCTCCGCAATCCGCCGCGTGACGTAGACATGGAACGACATCGCACGACCTCCCTGGCGTCTTTCTCGCGAGCCTGAGCCTGCCGGCGCCCGCGGGCGATAGGATACCAGGTCGCTCGGCCCGGGTGGCCTCCGGAGCGGCCGCCGGCGCCGGTTTTCGCTCGTTTGCCGCGGGCCGGCCGCTACAATGGGCCCCCGGCATCGATGCGGGAACCTGCTTGCCGTGAACGGATGACCGACCATGAAGAAGACGCTGATCCTCGCCGGCGCCGCCGTCCTGCTGGTCGTTGCCGTGTGGATCGCCTGGGCGTGGCACCGCAACGCGGCCGCGCTCGAGACGGCCCACCTCGCGCTCGAGAAGAGCGACCATGGCGCGGTCACGGCGGCGCTCGACCGCATGACGGCGTTGCCGCTGGCCGGTGCGCTCGGGCAGACCGAGCGGGCCGCGGAGCTGCGGGAGCTTTCCGGCCGTCTGGCCGGCGCCCGCGAGCTGGCGGCGCCCGAGTTCCTGGAGCTTGCCGGCCGCGCGTGCGCGCTGCGGGAGCGCTTTCCCGGTGTGTTTGCGGCCGTCGGCGAACTGGCGGCTCGACGGCTTGGTGACGTGCTTCCGGACCCGCTGCATGTCAACGCGAGCAACGCCGTCGCGCTTGCGGATCGCTACCCGGTCGCGCGTCTCGCGGTCGCCGGCCGCGAGCTGGCCCGCACCGAGGGAGGTCGTTTCGATGCCACCGAACTGCCGGACGGGTCCGACTCCCGCCCGGTGCGGCTGGAGGATCCCCTCGGGTTCGTGCTGGAGAGCGCGGTGCGGGTGCGGGTCGATCGCGAGGCGCCGGTGGTCGGCGAGGTGCGGGCGCCCCGCGAGGTGCGGGCCGGCGAGCTCTTCGTCGTGTCGTGCACGGCCGGGGAACCGGTGTTCGAGGTCGTGGAGGCCAGGGTCGAGGGCGGGCGCCTGATGGGGGTGGCCTGCCAGGGGTGCGAGGGCGCGCTGCGCATCGCCGCGGGCCGGCCCCCCGGTCCGAGCGGCGTCGGCCTGGTGGCGTGGTCGTTCCGGGTGCGCGACGAGGTCGGCAACCTCTCCGCGCCGGTGCAGGGCCGCACCTCCAGCGTGGCCGCCGATCGCGCCGATCGGATCGCCGGTCTCGGTGCGGTGGCGCGCGAGGAACTCCTCGCGATCGAGGCCTGGGTGCGCGAACGCGGCGATCTCGTGCCCGACACGCATGCCCGCGTGGCCGCCGAGGTGGCGCGACGCTTGCAGGCGTCTCTTCCGGACGAGGTCCTGCTGGACGCCCGCCGCCGGCTGCGCCCGGGCGAGACCCATCCGGTGGCTTTCCTCGAAATCGACGGGATCCGGGCGGCCCGTGAGGAGGACGGGGCGTTTGCCGTGCCGGGGCTCGCGGATGCCGCACCGCCCCGGCGCATCGTGCTGACCGATCCGCACGGCTTCACGGCCGAGGGACGCCTCGTGGTGCGGGTGGACGAGCGGGCGCCGGTGCTCCGGCCGATCGATCTTCCGCGGGAGTGCGACGAGGAGGCCGACGTGACGCTCACGTACGAGGCGGACGAGCCGCTCGGCGAGGTGGTGGAGGACGTCCGCGTCTCCAACGCGCGCCTGATCGCTGCGTTCGTCGAGGAAAGAAAGGAGGAAAGAAAGGTGGTCATGCAGCTCCGCACCCTCCGTCTTCCTCCCGGCACCGAGGACGGCCGCGTCGCCTGGGCGTTCACGGTGCGGGATCGGGCCGGGAACGCCGCCGAGGAGGTCCGGGGGTCGATTGCGCTGCTGACCGACGTCACCACGAGCTCGATCGGCATGAAGCTCAAGCGCCTCCCGGCGGGCGAGTTCGTCATGGGCTCGGAGCACGGCTACCCCGACGAGAAGCCACTTCGCACGGGGAAGATCGAACGGCCGTTCTACATCGGCGTCTTCGAGGTGACCCAGGCCGAGTGGGAGCAGGTCATGGGGCGCAATCCCTCGCACTTCCTGGGGGCGCGCCGGCCGGTGGACTCGGTCTCATGGCTGGAGGTGCAGACCTTCCTCCAGCGGCTTTCCGAGCGCGACGGCGTCCGCTACCAGCTGCCCACCGAGGCGCAGTGGGAGTACGCGTGCCGCGCCGGCACCCGCACGGAGTACTACTGGGGCGACACGATGGACGAGGCCTGCGCCTGGTTCTGGAACAACAGCGGCAAGGAGACCCATCCGGTGGGGCTCAAGGCGCCCAATCCCTGGGGACTGCACGACATGAGCGGCAACGTCTTCGAGTGGTGCGGCCGCGTCGAGGAGGGCGACTCGCAGATCGCGCGCGGCGGGAGCTGGCGCGACGATGCGAGCAACTGCCGCTCCGCCCGGAGGCTGCGGCTGAAGAGCTCCGCGCGCGAGCCGTTCCTGGGCTTCCGGCTGGTGCGAGGTTGTGACGATTGAGGGTTCGCGGGCGGGAAGGACCCGCCGCGCGAGGACCGGCGTCACCCGGCCGTCGCAAAGCGGTAACATTCTCGTTACCGGTGCGGTTTGCCCGCCTGAGGCGGTTGCCTCCGGCGGAACCGTTCCTAAAATCGATGGTTGAACGCCGACACGGGAGATCCGATCGGGGCCTGTCCCCGGGAGATGGTGCGCTATGAGAAACATGTTCGTTCTGACCATCCTGGCGCTTGCCGCGGTCTGTGCGGCGGCCCAGGATCCGCGGCAGATCCAGTGGTTCGGCAGCTTCGAGGAAGCCCTGGCGGAGGCGCAGAAGAAGAACGCCCCCATCTTCATCGCCATCAACAATGACTACCCGGCCAACGAGCGGGAGAAGATCGAGGCCAACCGGCAGATGGCGCTGGTGTGCTACCGGGATCTGGAGGTGGTCAAGGCGTCGCGGCGGTTTGTCTGCGTGGTCGCCGGCCATCACGCCCGCCCGCTCGATGTGCTCGACGACAACCAGGAGTGCCGGCGATTCGGCAAGATTACCTATGCCGAGCTGGCGGCGGTCACCGCCGCCGTGCGCACGCGCTTCTTTCCCGGCGAGACCGAGATCGTCGCTCCCCAGCACCTGATCGTCGATCCGACCGGCAAGCTGATCGACCGGTCCCTGCTCGGCCGCACGCCGAAGGAGATGGTCACGCTGCTCGACACGGCCTTCGCGCGCTTCCGGGGCGAGGCGCCGCCGCGCGACGTGCGGGCCGACGCGGCCAGTGTGGTCGCCGCGCTCAAGGGCAAGGAGCGCGAGGAACGCATGGCGGGGTTCCGGCAAGCCATCGCGCTCCTGACGGCCGACAAGACTAACGAGGCCGTCGCCACGGCCGCCGCCGGGTACCTCCGGAACCTCAAGGATTACATGGAGATCCGGGAGGCGGTGGAGCTGATTGCGGCGAGCGACGCCGAGGGACCGCTCGCGCTCCTTCTTCCTCACCTCCGGCACCGCAACGCCCGGGTGCGCCGGGCCGTGATCGAGGTCTACGGGCGGGGCAAGCCGTACGAGGCGTTCGTGGACCCGCTCGGCAAGGTCGCGCGGAGCGAGAGCGTGGAGGGGCCCCTGCAGGCGATGGTGACGACGCTCGGGAAGTACGCCGACGTCTTCAAGGAAGCGCTCTCGCACCTGAACCAGATGGTCTCCCACAAGCAGGCGTCGGTGAGGGTGCTGGCGACGTTTGCCGCCGCGCGGCCGGACAACAAGCCGGTCTACCCGATTCTGCTGGCCCGGGCCCGAAGAGAGGCGAACGTGCAGGTGCGCTGCGCCGCGATCCTGGGTCTGGCGCAGATGAAGGCGAAGGAAGCGTTGCCGACCCTCGAGGCGGCGCGCAAGCAGGAGCGCAAGAACCCGAGCCTCATCCGGGCGCTCGACAGCGCGATCGTCGCGCTGGGAGGCACGCCGGGCGAGCCCGCTGAGGGCGCGGTCGAGGACGAGATCGAGCGGGTCAAGCGCGAGGCCACCTCGGCCGGCGGCGAGGACGGCGGCCGAGGCGACCGCGGGGATCGCGGCGGCCCCGGCGGCGGTCGGGGCGGCGGTCGGGGCGGTGGCGGCGGCCGCTGACCCGTCCAGCCGGCGGACTCGGGCGGCGAGCTTCGCCGCTCGGTTGCTGTACCAGTCGTGCGATGAGAGGGAGAACGTGCGTGGCGCGTGAAGAGCACGCGGCGCGTGCGGGTGCGCGTGCGGGTGTCGCGCGCGGAGGGCGCGCGCTCAGGTGGCGCGGGCGGATTGCGCCCGCGGCGCGTGCGGGTGCGCGTCAGCGTGGCGCGTGAAGAGCACGCGGGGCGCGCGATTCCGGTGCCTACTCCGCTCCGTCCGGCGCCTGCCCCCCGTCCTCTTCGTCCTC
>JAFGQW010000383.1 GCA_016935485.1 Planctomycetota bacterium
CTCCCGGCCTCGCGTGCCGTTGCTTCGGCTCAGCTGCGGGCGCTCTGGCTGTAGATCGCGTTCGCGCGGTTCTTCTGCGCAACGCAGACCCGCTCGGCCTCGCGCTTGGCGGCAGTGCAGCCCTCCGCGGCGGTGCGCTTCTGGCCGTCGGCCCGGGTGGCCGCCGTGCGCTTGCTCGCCGCCGCGCGGTTGTCCGCCTCGCGGCAAGCGGCGTTATAGGCGTTCTGCGCGTCGCTCTTCAGCTGGGCCGTGCGGTTGCGGGCGCTGGCGCAGGTCGTTTCGTAGCTGCGGGAAGCCGTCGCATAGGCGGCACGCTGCGCGTTGCTGGCAGCACTCTTCGCCGCGGCGCAACGCTGATTCGCCTCCTGCTTCGCCCGGCCGCAAGCCGCCCCGCCCGCCTGCATCGTGCGGTTGGCCTGATCGGTCGCCGCTCGGTCCTGGTCCGCCGTGGTCCGGTTCACGGCATCCCGCGCCGCGTTGTTGCTCCGGAGGGCGGCCTGATAGGCGTTGGAGGCGTTCTGGATGGCGGCGCGCATCCGGTCGTCGGACCGGCGGTACTGGTCGGCCAGCCAGCGGCCGCGCTGGTTCGCCGGGATCCGCTGGGACTCAAGGTAGGCATTCTGGTGCTCGGCGCGGTTGGTCTGTTCGGCTGCCTGCTTCGAGGCGTAGAACCGGCGCTGTGCCTCCTGGTTCAGCTGCGTGCACCGGTTGTTCGAGTCCCAGCGGGCGCGCTTGTTCCGCTCGAGCACGCCGTCGCGGACAGCCGCGGCCTGCCGGTTCGCGTTGCGCCAGCGCTCGTCGGCGCTCCGGTAGGCGGCTTGCTTGGCTGCCTCCGCGGCCTGGGTGGCGCGCCGGCACGCGTCGTTGGCCGCCTGGTGAGCCGCGTTTCGCTGCGCGCTGGCGCGCTGATTCGTCTCGTTCAGGTAGCAGTCGGCCCGCTCATTGGCGGCACGGCGCACGGCGTCAGCTTGCCGATGGGCCGCGGCTTTCTGGGCCTCGATCTGCTGGTTGGCGACCCGGAGCTCGCCGTCGATCCGCGCGAGCGCCGCGCGGTAGTCGGCGTCCGCCTTCCGGTAGGCGGCGGCCCGCTCGGCATCGGCCGCGCGGTAGGCGGCGTCGCGCCGGGCGCCGGCGGAGTCGTTTGCGAGCGCCGGGGTCACGGCGAGGCCGGCCAGGGTCAGGAGGACGAGGGCGGGAAGGATGGGGCGTCTCATGGCGGTTCTCCTCGGTTTTCGGTTTCCATCCGACGGCTGTTGACACCCCCTCATCCCCATCCGAGCGGACGGGCGGACAGGAAATCCGGTTTTCTTGCCCCCGGCCCGTGCCGCCCCCCGCCCGGGAATGCCGATCGGGCCTCGCCTCCGGCATTCCCCCTCGCCCGCGCGCAAACCCGGCCGGCCGCCGCGGCCGACGGCTCAGTTTGCCCGGGGATGCCCGACCGTGAGGAACAGCAGGGGCTCGTGGGCTTTGGGCAGCCGGAGCGTCTCGGTGACGGCGGCATCCCGGAACGCCCCGACGATGCAGACCGCCAGATTCAGCGTCTGCACCTGGAGGCACAGGTTCTCGGCCGCGAACCCGGCGTCCATCAACGCGTAGCGCTGCCCGCGTTCGCTGTACTTCCCGGTGCTCCGCGCGTATTCCGCCGTGACCACGATCACGACGCTCGCCGTCACGATCTGCCGCTGCCCCAGCGCGGCGCGGGCGAGCGCTTGCCGGTTGTCGCCCTCCAGGACACGCGTGAGCGCGTGATCGGCCGGCTCGTAGTGCCAGACCCCCGCCTCGAGCCCCTCCACCATGCCCTGGCCCACCACCGCGTAGAAGTCGAGCGGATGGAGCGCGCCGGCCGACGGGGCCGCCCGGAAACGCGGGTTGTCGCCGGTCACGCCGTTGGCGGACCACAGCAGCTGCGAGAGCTGCACGAGCGTGAGCGCTCGCTCGGCGTACTGCCGCACGCAGCGCCGCTTCTGGATCGCCTCCTCCAGGGAGACCGTGCCCTTGCGCACCGGCTCCGGCAGTTCGACCCGCGGTGGCGCCGCCGGCGGCACACTCTCTTCCTGCGGCGCCGCCTCTTCCTGCGGTCCCGCGCCGCCCACCGCCACCGTGCCCAGCCCGACCGCCAGAACCACGCATCCCACCGCCGCGAAACGAGTCCAGCGCATGGCGCCTCCTCTCTTGCGTCTCCAGCACGTTGCAGAACCGTCGGGCCTGCGCCGCGGCGGGAGCGCTGCCGCGCGCGAACCCCGAGATCGGCCGTCCATTATGCCCGCCCCGGGGTGGCGTTCCCACGGAAAACCGCGGCCGCGCCCCGCATCCCCGCCCGCGCCCGGAAGACGACCACGCCGAACAGCACCGCGAGCAGGCCGTACTCCAGCGCGATCGCCGTCGGACCGGTGAAGTGGAGGAAGACATGGTGCGGCGCGATCTGCGCGAGTCCCGCGCCCAGCCCCTCGACTCCGGTCTGGTGGGGGACGAGCGTCTCGATCACCGACTTGTAGTGCGCGACCGACCACACGCCGCAGAACACGCCGCCATGCACGATCGCCAGCGGCCGCCGGAGCGCCCACGCGCCGAGCAGGACGGCGAGCATCAGCACCGGCAGCACCACGACGGCGTACCAGGGACCGGTGGTCGCCACGCCGTAGGCGATCCGCGACTGGAAGGCGTGGTGGAGCAGCGCGGCCCACAGCGCGCCGGCGAGCAGGAACAGCTCGGGACGGGCGCGCAGCGCACCAAGCGCGACCGCGCGGGATCGCGGCCACAGCACCGCCGCGAGCAGCAGCACCAGCCCGACCTCGATCGCCCGGCGGTGCCAGTGCCGGGAAGAGCCGGTCCCGCCCAGGAAGCTCCAGCCGCCGC